>JBJTRB010000290.1:0-5285 GCA_046075925.1 Bacteroidota bacterium
TTTTACCGATATCCCGAAGCAAGGATGTCAACCGGAAATAGAGCTTCATACCTCCGAACAAGTACCAGTCCTTGTCCTTGGCGTTCCCCCGTTGTTTTAAAAAAGAATTGGGGAGCGGATTCAGACTGTCACGCGATGAAAAAGAACGGTCGGATAAGGCGACCGCTGTAGTTCCTTTGTTTGCCAACAAAACATCCAGGTTGGGGTAGACCGTGCTAACATCATCCAGGTAGTCGGTGAATGCTTTCCGTGCACCTACTTCCACGCCGATACCGACACGACCCACAGAGAATTTTATTCCACCACCGATGGGAATGGCAAATGAGGTTTTCTTATACGGTTTCTGTCCTTCCGTTGTCAAGGGTTGTAATTCATACACATCATTACCCAATTCGGCTTTAGGATTGAACCGAAAAACACTGAGGCCTGTAAAGAGATAGGGAGTGAAGGGGTAAAACCTGTTGCCGGTCTCGTAAGGAAAGAAATTGAATTCGATCAACGGGGAAATGTCCAGCACATTGGAATAAAAGGAGAGATTTCGGTCGCGTTGAAATGCGTAATCCGAAGCGGCATCGTCGCCGGAGACCTTTCCATAATTCACCGCGATTTTCCAGCTCCAGTGGCGGTTCCAGTTATGCCTGAAGAATACACCGCCAGCCAGGTGGTTGAATTCCGTCTTGAAGAGATGAGAGGTCAATTCGCCTTTGTAAGAACTCCAACCCACCATCAATCCCGCCTCATTGTATTGAGCGGAGACCGTGCCTATGCTGACACTGACCAAGAGGAGTAATGAGTAGAGATTCCGACGCATCTGGACGGATAGGAACGTAATAAAAGAGGAAAAGTTGGATTAGAAGTGTGGAAGACCACCTCTTCCTGTTTTCAGCTTATAATTCACGCTGAAAATGGCGAACATGTACGAGTCTTTGTCACGTGGATCGCCCCTTTGCTGTCCGGGAGCCGTGATATATGGCTCGGAATTGTCAGAACGATCGGCTAACTGTACGGCCAATGGATCCACATTCGAGTAACTGGAAAAGTCGAAGTAAGTCGTACTTACGTCGTCAATGTAATCGGTGAAGGTTTTCCGGATACCGAGCTCCAGTCCAAGTCCCCAATAGCGATCGATGGTGTACTTAAAGCCGATGCCGACCGGAATGCACACGCCGAAATTCTTGTATTCGGAGCGAGTGGAGACGTATCCCTGGCCTTCGGTTCCAAGCGGTTTTAGACGGACAACGCTGCCGTTGTATTCCGTTTTAGGATCGTAATAAAACACACCGAGACCAACGAAGCCGTACATGTACAATTCATAGCCACGGACTCCGCGGACTTTGCGTAATCGATAGCGGTGACCAATCTGTTCCTGCTGGAAAGCCCCTTCGAAATTCACATTGAACTCGTAGATATCGGAGAAGAAATTGAGATTGCGATAGCTACGGAACTTTTCGGTGGTCAACTTGTCGTCACCTGAAACGCGTCCGTAGGTGAGGTGGGAATTCAATGCGAAATAATTACTCAACTTGTAACGAATGCCTGCAGCCAAGGCGAAACGTGTCATGGACCATTCAAGGTCTTTGAAGTAGTTGGTTCCAATCTGGTTGGCACCACCTAACTCACCGAGAAAGTTGGACACACCTGCACCTACACTGAATTCAAAGCGTTGACGTTTCCAACGTTGTGCCTCACCCACAAAGGGCAGGGTGAATAAAAGCGCGAAAACGAGCAGGAGGAACTTTTTCATACGGAATCAGGTCCGGCAAATATAAGAATAATAGGATAGGTTGTCCTTCGTTTTTGAGCCGATTTAGGCCTTTTTAGGTGTAAAAATCAGTTTCTGGTATCCAGTCCCCAATTCAACTTCTTACGGAGCGTATCCAAGAAGTTCTCGTTGCTGAGGCGCACCAATCGTGCAGGATATTCCGCCTTGCGAATCGACAGCTGATAGCTGGAGTCGATCGTCAGGGAACGGGAATCCAGCGTGGCCATGAAATGCTGGCCTCGGCCTTCCACCTCAAGCGTTATCACATTGCGGTCGGCCACAACGATAGGACGTACATTGAGGTTATGAGGTGCAATCGGTGTGATGACAAAGCTCTCCGATTGGGGTACGATGATCGGCCCGCCGCAGCTCAGCGAATATCCGGTGGATCCTGTCGGAGTTGATATGAGTAAACCGTCCGCCCAGTAGGAGTTGAGGTAATCGCCGTTCAGATAGGCATGTACGGTGACCATCGAACTCGTCTCCTTCTTGTGTAAGGTGAAGTCGTTCAAGGCGATGTTCTCTCCTTGGAAAAGCGGTTTGTTCGAATCGAGTCGTAGCATCGATCGCTCTTCAATCGTGAACTGGCCCTTGAAGATGCTATCCATCGCTGTTTCCAAATTATCCTTTGAAACACTGGAAAGGAAGCCGAGTCGGCCGGCATTGATGCCTACGATGGGGATTCCCGCATCTTTCACCAGACAGATGGTGTCCAGCAAGGTGCCGTCTCCACCGATGGAGAACATGAAATCCACTCCTGACCGGATATCGTCGTGGTTGAAGAACACAGGAAGTTCTTTCAAGCCAGGCAGATGTTGTCGGAGAAACGGTAAGTATTTATCGTGCACGACCATCGTGATTCCGGCCTTTTGCAACAGCTCGATGACCGTTTCAGCCAATTGGACTTGATGCAGGTTGACAGGGCGGCCGTAGATGGCGATTTTCATGACAGACAGATGCTTTCATCCGGCGGCATCCGCTCAGATGGGTGCTGTAAAGTGAAGAAAAAAACCGGACTCCCCCAATTTGTTGAAAGAGTACTCCAAGCGCATGATGAGATCATAGGCAGTGAACAGCTCCAATCCTGCGCCGTAGCCGTACTGCCAGGTATTCGTCAGCGGATTGCCTTGCGCGTATTGATCGTCCCTTACATAACCGGCATCTGCAAAAACTCCTGCATATACCGTCAACGGTATGGTGTTGAATTTGGAAGAAGGAACGAATCCTGCGTGAAGGATTTTTTTTGGCACCAATGCGAATCGAATCGACGATTTCAAAAGCAGGAAATCTTGTCCATCGACTACGTAATATTCATAGCCACGGACGACATCTTTTCCGTAACCCAATGCCCGGGTATTGTAGAAGGGTTGATAGCCGGGCATGGAAAGCTTTGCGGAGATTCCGGTACCAAGCGACCACCTGGTTCCCGGCGTCCAGAATTTTTTCATCCGGGCGACGAGGTAGAGTAGGTCGACATCATCATTTATCGGCCTCAAGCCGACTTTGTTCATTTCCATTTCCAAATAGTATCCGTCGGTCGGAAATTGCGTGATGTCAAGCCGATTCCAACGGATCGCATATCTCAAGGAAATGAAACGTTGTGTCGAGTCTCCATTGCCGAAATAATCGGGATTGATAAGCGGTACCGAATCCGACACTTGCGTCCTGCGATAACCCACTTCAGCGGAGTGGGTCAAATACAAACCAGGCCGGTAGGTCAAGCCTATGCCACCGCCGATATCCTCCTTCACATAACCCGGTTCCTGCTTGAAGTTGCGTTGTTTGTTGCCAACCGTTTCGATATTCGTTTCGTGATTGCGTGAATACGACATGGCACACGACAATCCGATTTTCCTGGCTTTGTCAATGTAAGGCCTCGAGTAGCTGAAACTCAGTCGTTGGTAATATCCCAGCCGGATGGTCGCCACAAGCAGATCGTTCCTACCGGTCACGTTCCGCCAATTCAGCGCAACGCCATACACCAATCTGGAAAAATCCTTCGTCGACCACCATGCGTTGAAGTTGCGCTCGGCCACTTCTATCAGGGGTACAGGAAAGATATACCAGCGCTCGTTCATGATGACGAACAGTCTGACGTTGCCGCTGTCTTCCAGGTAGGTGATATCGACCGTATTGAAGAGTCGCGTATTGAAAAGGTTGTCTTCGGAACGTTTTATCCGAGCCTCCAAGTTCCGTTTGACAATCGTATCGCCTTCTGAAAACGACAGTTCACGAAGCACGATTCCATCTCGGGTGATTTTATTTCCGATCAATGTGATGCTTCGAACAACCAGTCCGGAACTATCGTGGACAAGCGTCTCTTCCGTTGTTGAAGCATGCAGGTCAAAACCGGAAACTACCGTAAGTAAAAACGCCAGGACCCTTAACGGAAGCTTCATCCTTGGCTGGTTGGCTAGATGCCGAGATAATTCATCAGCGAATCGTATCGCGACTTGATGTCCTCCATGAATTCGCTCTGATGATAATGTTCCTTTACAAAATAGCCGTGACGGTTCAACGAAGCGATGATGCGCGTGAGTTCGCTGCGGTTGATCTTGATCGTCACATCTATGGTCTCGTTGCGCGGGTTGGGAGTCACGTATGCGCTCATGATGCGACCTTCTTCGGCTTCGATCAGGTGAGCCAGCTCGGTCATGGAATAACTTTTCGGACTCATCTCCACGACGATCACTCCGTTGGCATCTTCGAAAATGCCACTGTCGGAATAATACTTCATGACGTCGGTGAGCGTGACCAAGCCCGCATAAGCACCCTCTTCATCCAGCACAGGAATGATGGTGAGTTTGTCCTTCGACATGGTACGCACCACCTCGAAAACAGGCTGTCCGGCACGCACGAAAGGGCGGATCAGTGAAAGATTGAAGTGGGCCAATGGCTGATCAAGTGCGCTGAGCTTGAGAATATCCTGTTCAGCGATCAGCCCGATATACTTGTTTCCTTCTATGACAGGCAGGTGTTCGAATCGGTACTCTTCAAGAAGGTTAAGTGCGTTCAGTCCTGTGTCTTCAACGGTCACCGGCTGAAAAGCGGAATTGATGAGATCTTTGGCGTTCATGGGCTTACATCTGTAAAATTAGGCATTTTTTACCGTGCAGACATTCCACTGGGAGCAACAAGTCCCGGTTTGCATTGTTCATACGGTTAGCTGAATTTTGCCCCTGGAACATGGAAACTCCCCGACTGAGTGTCAATATCAATAAGATCGCCACGCTGCGTAATGCGCGCGGAGGAAGCATTCCCGATGTCATTCGGGTTGCCTCTGACATCGAACGCTTCGGTGCTCAGGGCATCACGGTGCATCCTCGCCCCGATGAACGACATATTCGTCGTTCGGATGTGTATGCTTTGAGGGACGTGGTACGAACGGAATTCAATATTGAAGGATATCCCTCCATGAAATTCCTCAAGTTGATCCAGGAAGTACGTCCTGCACAGGCCACGCTGGTTCCCGACCCGCCGGATGTGCTTACATCCAATGCCGGTTGGGATACGGTCAGGCACG
>JBJTRB010000291.1:0-31163 GCA_046075925.1 Bacteroidota bacterium
ACCGGTGTGTCAACAAGAATTGTCGTTTATGATGTCACAGGGAAATTGCTTGGAGAAATGACTGCTGCTCTTGGAGGTGATGGTTACATCCGATTGGATCTTACCGCTTATCCGAAAGGAGTACTGACTGTAGTTGTTGAAAGTAACGAAGGTGCATGGGCTCAAAAAGTGATCCTGCATTGATAGTACACTAATGCCTTCGAATGAAATGAACCGTTTGTCGATTTTTGAACTGCGTTTCTTTTGCTGCCTTCTGCTGTGCTTGATCATAGGAACGAACTTATCCCATGCTCAAACGTGGGAACGACTTATTTCCAACCGTAGCACAGACGCGTTCCGTAGTGTTATCGAAACTCCTTCCGAGGACCTGGTTGCAGCAGGATATGTGGCCGATGGAACCAGCAACGACACCGATGCATTCGCTGCCCGATTCACCAAGCAAGGCGATACCGTTTGGACGCTTACATTGAACGGTCCGCTCAGCAGGAAAGATCTTTTTTATAAGGTAGCCTCCGCACCCCAAGGTTTCATCTTTTGCGGATACAGCAATAGCTACGATGCGTCCGTCAGTGAAAGGGCATTCATGGTTCGTACAGATGAGCAGGGAAATACAGCGTGGACCTATTCGTGGGACAATCCCGGTCGTTCCAGGGCGCAGGATGTCGTGACGACCCAGGACAGCGGATTCGCAGCTGCAGGATATGTTGTTTCAGGCAATCAGTTCAGCGGATTCATCTTGCGCTTGAGCGCAAACGGCGACACGGTTTGGAGCCGACAGTATGTACATCCGGGCAGTAATTACTCCGATCTTAACAGCATCCGGCTTTTGGAAGATGGTGGCTTCATCGCATGTGGACAATGTCGCATGGGGAATGATTATGACATCTTCCTGCTTCGCACCGACTCGATCGGGAATGTAGTATGGTCAAGGAATCTGGGCACGGTCAACGGAGCGGCTGAAAACGGAGAATGTGTTTATAAAACGAATTATGGATTCATCGTTTGTGGCAGCACTGACAGCACCTCCAGCAATGGCACTACCGATGGTTTTGTCGTAGCTACAGATACATCAGGCTCCTATCTCTGGAGCACAGCATTCGGTGACCCGACAGTGAACGACGATTTCCATCAGATCACTCCCACCTCAGATACTGGATGGGCATTATGTGGAACAACAAGATCGTACGGACCGCAACTTCCAAATATATGGTTGGTGAAAACGGATAGTATTGGCGGTTTGATTTGGAACAGGACGTTCGGTGGCAACAACCACGATCACGGATACAGCACCGTACAAACACAAGATGGTGGATTCCTTTGCGCAGGCTATGCAAGCAGCTTTAATTTCAATTATGAGGATGCCTATCTGATACGATGTGATTCAAGAGGAGAATTGGAAGACTACCTACGATATGGAACTGTATCCAGTATCGTATCACCGGCACCTGGATCCTGCTCAAGCGACAGTGTTCTACTGATTGTCGCCATCACGAACATGGGTAGAGACACCCTGTCTAACTTCTTGGTTACCGCCAACATCACAGGAGGAGGAATCAACTTGAGCCAAAGCTGGACCTATCCGGGATCCATATTTCCGGGCGATGTTGTTTACGACAGTCTACCTGCATCGATCAGTCTGATAGGAACATCCTGCTCGCTTGCCTTCGACATTTCACTTGATACGCAAAACGATGTGATTCCACCAAGGAATACGCTACTTGAAACAAGAAACATCATTCAACCTCCGTCGGTGACAGGAGATGAGCGCTGCGGCGCCGGATCAGTGACACTGACAGCCCAAGCCCCCTGTGAGAACTTGTTATGGTTCAGACAACAACAAGGAGGGAATATCATAAATGCAGGAAGCACGTTCACCTTTCAGGCAGCAGGCGATACTACGTTGTATGTTCAGGCCGGATCCTTCTGTCCGCGCATCGCGGTGCAAGCCGACATTCTACCATTACCTGTTGTCGAACTCGAACAAGGCGTTGATACTGCTTTCCATGCGTTGCCTTACAACTTGCAGGCTCCTTCCGGATTCGTGAGTTATGTATGGAGCACGTTCCAGAACACGCCATCCATCCAAGTCAACACGACCGGATTTTATTGTGTGACCGTCATCGACATGAACGGCTGCGCAGGGAATGATTGCGTGTTCGTACTGGACTCGGTGATTTCCGGTCAATCCGAACTCACTGATTACGATTTAAGGACCTTTCCGAATCCGGCTGCGGACCGTTTGGTTGTGGAATGGTTGAACAGCACTACCGAATTCGAAGCGGAAATACTTGATCTTTTCGGAAAGCGTCTGATGAAGGAGAGATCTGAAAACGGTCGATGCGTTTTCGATATCGGCAGATTGCCTGTCGGGAATTACTTGCTACGGTCGGCTGATGACACGCGCGTATTTACGCGCCGCTTCATCAAGTCATAACGACTTTCAAGCGGTAACGGTAGCGAGGATGGATTCGAAAATCAGTCGTCCGTCCGTATTTCCTAGCTCCTGATCGGCAGCTCGCTCGGGATGCGGCATCATGCCGAAAACGTTCCGACCTTCGTTACAGATACCCGCGATATTTTCCAGCGAACCATTCGGATTAGCGGTCGCGTCCACGTTGCCGTTTTCATCGCAGTAACGGAACCGGACTTGTCCATTCTCATTGAGTGTTTTCAAGGTAGAAGCATCCGCATAATACCTGCCTTCGCCGTGAGCGATCGGTATTTTAAGTGCCGTTGACGTTGCGATATTGGATGTAAGTAAAGAGTCGTTGTGCTGGGCCCGGATGTGCACATTGCGGCAGATGAAACGGGAGTCGGTATTCCGCAACAATGCGCCCGGAAGCAGTCCGGCTTCGCATAGTATCTGAAAACCGTTACAGACGCCGAATACTTTTCCTCCTCTGCCAGCGAATTCGATCACCTCCTTCATGATCGGAGAAAATCGTGCTATGGCACCTGAGCGCAGGTAATCTCCGTAAGAAAAGCCTCCGGGCAGCACGATCATGTCGCAACGCTGTAAGTCATGGTCCTTGTGCCAGAGTTTGACCACTTGCTGACGCAACTTGTCGCGCAGCACATACACCATGTCCTCATCGCAATTGGATCCAGGGAAAACGACTACTCCGAATTTCATGTGGCTAAGGTAGCCAGAAAAAAGAAAGCCGGCTGAAGGGCCGGCTTGAAATCTTGTTTGTCGTTATCAGGCTTTAAGCGCCAGATCGCGGTAGACTGAAAGCTTGGTGGATAGTTCCTTTCTGGCGTTGTGGATACGCACCTTGACTGTTCCAAGAGGAAGTTTCAGTTGCTGGGCGATTTCCTCGTATTTGTAACCGGTGTAACTCATCATGAATGGCGTACGGAGGTTTTCATTGATGGAATCCAATGCCTCTTCGATGTCATTCATCACCAGATTACCCACTCCGTCGTTGCGCTGAGCAGTAGCCATGTTGTTGATGTAGTACTGGTTTTCCGTATCGTCATGAAAGATGTTCGATTTCATGGCACGACGGTATTTGTTGATGAAGATGTTCTTCATGATGGTGTACAGCCACCCTTTAAGGTTGGTGCCTTCGGCGAACTTGTCTTCGTTGGTGAACGCTTTCAACATGGTATCCTGTACAAGGTCGTCAGCGTCCTCAAGGTCCTGAGTGAGTTTCAACGCATAGTGGCGAAGTGGTTGCGATTCGACCGTTACCATGCTGCGGAAGTCTGCTTTCTTTTTCATGACAGGTTGTTTAACTTTTTAGTGTTTTTACTTCCACAAATATACATGTCGAAGCGATATTTTTCCATTCTTGTTTAACTTTTTGTGTATTTTAATTAAACATTTTATTGGATTTTTCTAAGAATCCCAGAATCCATGAACTATTGTGGTTTCAGGCTGTTTTTAAAGTAAATCCATTCAGAACCCTTGAAAATGTTCGAAAAACCCCTCCGATCTGATAATTCCTTGATCTCGCTCGATGAGCTTTTGGGGGATGAGCATGTATCCTACGGTAGTGAAACGCCTTTGCGTGCCGACGCTTTTCTGTTGAGCGACGAAGAGAAGATCAACATCATTTCCCGCAAATTCCACGACATCCTGCATACGCTGGGAATGGATCTGGACGATGAAAGCCTGAAAGGAACGCCGCGCCGGATCGCCAAAATGTACGTCAACGAGACGTTCAAAGGTTTGAATCCGGCCAACCGTCCGCAACCGACCCTGTTCTCCAACACCTATCGCTACAATCAGATGCTGGTTGAACGCAACATCCTTGTACAATCCACGTGCGAACATCATTTCGTACCCATCCTGGGTAAAGCGCACGTCGCATATATCTCTGCCGGCAATGTGATCGGTCTGTCCAAGTTGAACAGAATCGTCGATTACTATTCACGCAGACCTCAGGTACAGGAACGTCTGACCATTCAGATCGCTGAAGAGTTGAAAGAAGTATTACAGACCAGGGACGTAGCTGTGATCATCGATGCTGAACACCTGTGTGTTCAAGCAAGAGGCATCAAGGATCCGCACAGCAGCACCGTCACCTCGTCCTTCCATGGCAAATTCTTGAACGAGTCGACCCGTCAGGAGTTGATGCGTTACATCTCCATGGACTAAGAAAACCAGTGGTGTGGTTTATTTTGGAAAGGCGCTTTCGCAAGAGGGCGCTTTTCTGCTTTTATTAAAATCATAAATAGCGTTGCAGATCCGCAGGAGCGTGGATGAAATGGATGTCGCCTGTGAAATGTTCCTTGGAATTCAGGAAGACATTGCCCGTCAACAAAAGCTGCGAGCCTGGGAATTTCTTTGAAAGCTCATCGATTACCTGCTGTGCTGAAAAACGGGAGAACCCGGCTGTGATGGAAGTAAGGATATAATCCGGACGGAAACTCTGCATGAGTCGCTCCAGATCGGGCATCGGTAAATTGGTCCCCAAGTACAACGCACGATGTCCAGCGGCCCTTATCAGGTAATTACCGAATAATAAACCCAGCTCATGAAACTCTCCCTCGGGTAGCAAGAGCAGGAAATTCTTAGGATCGATCGTGGGTTTTACATCCTGCGCATCAATGGCGACAATCAATTTCTGACGGATCAGACACGACATGAAATGTTCGTAAGCGGGATCCAGCGTGCCTGATTGCCACAACACGCCGATCATCGACATGAAAGGAAAAATCACTTCCATCATCGTCCGTTCAAGTCCCGACTGAAGAATGCTGGATCCAAGTACTCTGTTGAAAGTGGTCTCATCAAGATCCAGCATACAAGTCGCCAACGACTGGATATGGGCGGAAGAATTTCCCGAGCCGACTGCCACATCGAAGGCCTTTTTTCCCATCTCCTCTTCCGTCATCCGGACGATTTCAGAGATACGATGACCGTTCTTGTTCAGGGTCGAGATATTGAGCAACAGTCTCAAGTCCTCGTCATCATAATAGCGGACATTCCCCGGAGTCCGTTTAGGGCGCGGCAGATTGTACCGCTGCTCCCAAATACGCAGTGTGTGCGCACGAATTCCGGTCAAATGTTCGATGTCCTTGATGGAAAACTGACTCATAACCTCATTCAACAAGGAAAGCAGTCGTTTTGTTCAAGCATGCCTCAATAAATCTTTAAAAAAACGAAGTCAAATGAAAAAGCCCTGAGGGAATTCCCTCAGGGCTCGAAGTTGATTGCAATCAGGGGGTTATCGCTTGATGATGACCGGACGAGTATAAACTCCTGACTCGTTCACGACGGACAAATGATACATACCGGCAGCGAGGCCTTTGACATCCATCACTCCTTTTTCGGAGGTTGGATCGATGTTCATCGTAGAAACGACTTGTCCGGTAATATCGGATAACTTCAGTACGGAAGCTCCCTTCACTTCTTTGCCAATGACGACGTTCAAGCGGTCGCTGCTTGGATTCGGATAAACAGACACAGCAGCAGCACTGGTCAATTCATCTACTCCGACATTCAGGGTAAACGGAATGACCGTTCCGTTCGGCAGGGCTGCAAAGAGTCCGAAGGCTGGTCCATTCTGGTTCGTCGAAGGATCAATGAATCCGGAAGCGAATACGACCGCGGGACTTCCTGCGAGGGAGGTAAGGTCGGCATCATAGCTCACGATAGTCGGTGCGCCGGGCGCAGCTGTGATATCAACAACGTATGGAACTGCAGGCACCTGGTTGTAACTGGAAATATCACCGTAAGCGGCATTATCAACCAAGGTGAAGCCGGAGGCGATCACATCCACAGTCGGAGCATCGGATGATCCATGAACGACAGCCACGTCCACGCTGCCAGGATCGGATCCTACTTCCAAAGCACCACTCAAAACGAAATACGTGAATTGGGTAGAACGACCGTCCGGATTAGCGGCAAAGTTCGATGGGTTCGTAACGCCGTTTGCCAGGATGACATACTTGTTACCGATTCCCAGATTGATGGTGGTGCCAAGGGTCGGAATGGTATCCGCTGCAGAAGTTGAAGTAGCAGGTGCGATGCCGATAGGAATATCGATTCCACCTTGTACATCCAGGAAGGCAGTGGCCTCGCGGAAATCAAAATCATCGATCAACAGCGTGGCACCGGCATACACGTCAACACTGCTTGCGACAGGGTCAGCCGAATTATGAATGATCTGCACGCGTGCATTGGTGTTCACATAAGGAGGAAACTCCACCACCGAACCATTCGGAAGGGCGGCGAACAAACCGAACGCAGCGCCATTCTGGTTTTGGGATGGGTTAAGGAAACCGGAAGCGAATACGACTGCAGCACCGCCACCAAGTGTAGAGAGATCAGCGGTGAATTGAGCTACAACCGGAGCGCCGCCAGCAGGTGTCACATCCAAGATGTAGGAAGCAGCAGGCACCATCAGGTAGTTGGTGATGTCACCGTAAGCAGCATCGTCGACCAACACTGTCGATCCGGTACGTACGTCAACCGTTGGTGCATCGCTCGCGCCGTGCAGTACTACGAAGTCGACATCGGTAGGCATGCTGCCCGTCTGTTGCACTCCACTCTTGACGAAATAAGTGAATCTGATGGAACGAGCGTCGGGGTTAGCAGCGAAAAGAGTGGTATCCACCACACCGTTTGCGACAATCGCATAAGATGTACCGGCAGTCAGGTTGATGGTGGTGCCAAGTCCTGGCAGGGTATCGGCAGCAGAAGTGGAATTGCTCAGAGCGATTCCGACAGGAATGTCGACTCCGGCAGGAACCGTCAAGAACGAAGTCGCATTGCGGAATGCAATATCATCGATCAACAAGGTGCTTCCTGCATAAACGTCTACAGTATCAGCGATGGGATCAGCTGCATTGTGAATGAGCTGGACACTTGCGAAGCTGGCTGTAGGCAATGGAAACACTGTACCATTCGGCAATACCACATAAAGGCCGAATCCAGGACCGTTTTGGTTCGTCGTAGGATCCAAGAATCCGGAGGCGAAAATCATTCCGGCTCCGCCTCCCAGCGTGGTGAGGTCGGCAAGGTAGGTTGCAACGACGATGCTGTTGTTGGTAGCAGGTGTCACATCCAAATAGTAAGAAGCATTCGGCAGTTCGAAATCCGAACTGAAAGAACCATATGCGATGTTGTCAACCAATGGCGTTCCGCTTCCTTGTGGAAGGACATCCACTGGCGGGGCATCTGTAGTTCCATGAAGCGCATACAGTCGTACGGTTGAAGCACTACTGGACGATTCGAATACACCTGGCTTTAACAGCAATTGGAATGCAGTACTCAGGCCGCCCGGGTTAGCACCGAAACCGCCTGGATTCAGTACACCGTTCGCCACGGCTTCATACGTTTGTCCGGACTGAAGCGTAACAGGGATAGTGGTCAGAACATCTGCTACGCTGGTGCTGGTACTGGGAGCGATACCGATGTTGTAAGTGGTATTCGATGCCAGCGTAACGAATGGAGTTGCTGTACGGAATGCGAAATCATCCAACAACAAGGTGTTATCCAGATAGACATCCACTGAGTCCGCCGCTGGATCCGCTGCGTTGTGGACAATCTGCACTCTCGCTGAATCATTGCTTGGAAATTGTACAACTGTACCGTTGGGAAGCGCTGCATACAAGCCGAAAGAAGGACCACCTTGGTTGAGTGAAGGATCGTAAAATCCGGAAGCGAAGACAAAAGCTGCAGTGCCACCAAGCGTGGAAAGGTCTACGTTGTAAGAAGCGACCACCAATGAATTGTCATTCGAAGGAGTGATGTTCAATTTGTAATCAGCTATAGGAACCGTCAGGTAAGAAGTGAAATCACCATAAGCAGCATTATCGACAAGAGGAGTCGGAGTACCCATGGGCACAACGTCGACAGCAGGTGCGTCCGTGGAACCATGGTGAATACGCAAATCGACTGACGAGCTTGAAGCGGAGGTAGTGCGAGCATTGGCTGATACGTTCAAGACGAAATTAGTCAGGCGACCATCCGGATTCGGAGCGAAACCGACCGGATCGATCACACCGGAAGCGACAACGATGTAATCGACACCAGGCGCCAGAGTCAGCGTAGCGCCCAATCCTGGTACGGTATCGGCCGCCGATGAAGAATTACTCAAGGCGATACCGATGACTGCTGTTCCAGCTGGAATCGGCAAGAAGGATGTAGCTGTTCGGAAAGCGAAATTGTCCAATGCAAGCGCACTTCCATAGTACACGTCGACCGTTTGCGCCATCGGATCGGGACAATTGTGCACGATTTGAACCGCAGCTTGTGTACGGACCGTGCCAAGCACCACGAGGAGCATCGTGGCAAAAGATTTCAGTAGGTTTTTGTTCATGATATGGGGGTTTTGGTTGAATCCAACGGAATGAATACACTAAAGAACAACAAGAACGATTCAAAGTTCACCTTCATCGAAAAAATTATTCATTCATCGATGATTAAAAACAAATCCCTCGAAGCCTTGTTTATTTAAACTTGTCCTTGAAATAATGTCTTATCAGGACTTTTTTGAACTCTCTCTGAAGTATCAATTCGGACAATTTTCGGTACCTCTCAGGTCCGCCGGGGAGGGCACGTACCGCTCTTTCCTCCAAATCGATCCGGTATAGCAAGGCAGACAGCCGGCTGCCTCCTTGTTTATAGAGGGACTCGACTGCCGGAATCAACTGTTCTAATAATTCGTCGTACGCACGAAAGGGATCCCCCGAAAAAGTGATTTCCACGGCCGAACCATGAAAATCCCGGATCACCTGCTCGGCTGTTTCTCGAACGATTCCCAGATCGTGTCGATACTTATCGATGGAAAAATCACTTGGATCCATCCGAACCATCCTCGAAGCGGATCATCAACTCATCGACAGGTCGACCTGCCACCAGGTGTTCGTCGGCAATTCGAACGAGATTCTCGGCGTTCACGCCTCCATAAAACACACCTTCCGGATAGACCACCATCGCAGGCCCATGTTCACAGGCGTCCAGGCATCCCGCTCGCTGAGCACGTATTTTTCCAGCCAAGCCGCGCTCTTTCAATAATCCTTTCAACTGTTTGACCAATTCCAAACCACAAGCTTCACCACAGGATGGACGGTCGGAGCCGACCCGTTGGTTGGTGCAAACAAATACATGTTTCTGAAAACGCATGTCACGAAGTTAATGATTGGTTGTGTTTCGGATTACGGATGGAAATGTATTTTTCCCTCAAAATTCATCGCCATGCATCCGTTTCTTGAAATTATCCTCCGATCGGCAGCCGTTTACGTCTTCATCCTGCTTGCCATCCGCCTCTTCGGTAAAAAGGAATTATCGCAACTTTCCGTCATCGACCTGGTATTCATCCTGCTGTTGAGCAATTCCGTGCAGAACGCAATGGTGGGTGCGGATTCGAGTTTAACCGGAGGGATCATCGCTGCGGGAACGCTTTTCATCATCAATAATTTACTCAAAGAACTGCTTTTCAGAAGTCGTTCGCTGAGCAAGCTGTTGGAAGGGGAGCCGGTGCTGCTTGTCCATCACGGTGTGATACTTGAAGAAAATCTCAAAAGGGAAAAGATCTCCATAGCAGAGCTGAAGGCTGCTGCACGAGAACATGGAGTTGCACTGTTGGACGAAGTGGATCTGGCTGTGCTGGAAACCGACGGCAACATCAGTATACTTTCAGGCGATTACAGAAAACGAAGTTCCCTGAAGCGGGAAGGTTCGTGAAAAAAAGAAAGGCCGGAGGATTACCCCGGCCTTTCTGCATGCTGCAATCAAATGGATTACATCTTGACGATCTTACGGATCAACGACTGTCCGTCGATCGTGAGTCGTACGGAGTAGATGCCAGGAGCTGCGCCTTCGAAGGTGAAGGTGTGCTTGCCGGCAACCTGCTTCTCAGCAGCAACGATGGTTTGCATTTTCTCGCCAACCACATTGTAGACTTCCAATGACACATCGGCCGTATTCTTGAGTGTATACTCGATACGAGTACCTGCAGTGAATGGGTTCGGATAAGCCGTGAATGGCACATCCACCATGGTTTCTTTTACAGATACAGGCAGGCTGATCAACACTGAATAATCTTCGACCTGACCGAACTGAAGGTCAAGACATGGCGTCGGGGTCGGATTAGCAGAATAATCAGAAGCGACACGGAGACGGAGCGGCTGACCGATGATAGCATTACCAGGCACGGTGAAGTTGCCCTGGTGGAAGGTCAACACGTTGTTGTCTGAGAAAATAAGTTCAGCAACCGGATCCAGTACGTTATCACCGTTCCAATCGATCCATGCGAGTACGTTTTCAGTATACGTGAAACCGGTCTCCGCATAGAAGGTGTAGGTGCTTCCTTGTGAAAGTGTCGTCGTATCGGTACAGGTGTAGTTGGAGTACCCATCGATAGCGTCATTGGACAGTTTGTTGATGTTGGCGACATTCACGCGCGTCAACCCGATACCGCAGCAATAGGCTGAGGTGATAGGGTAACAGTTCGTAGGCGGAGGACCGGTGATGATAGCCTGGAGCTGTTGAGTGACCGTATCGCAACCTGCACCGTTGCATGCGATCAACTGAACCGTGTAGCTGCCATTTGCAGAGTAATAGTGGATCGGATTAGTCTGCGTACTCGTGCCGCCATCACCGAAGGTCCAGGAATAGGATGTAGGGTTGTTGATAGCGACCGAAGTGAAATTGGTCTCACCTGTACACGTGTTCGACGTGTAATTGAAATCCATACAAGGATTGTTTCCTACGATCATGGTACATGCCACTTGGACGCTGGGTGTCAATGGATCGTTAGATGCGATGGTGATGTTGCGCGTGTATGTACCGCTTGGCCTGTTGCCTGAGTTGAATGTCAGGGTGACGGTCTGCGCGCCGCCGCTAGTGACTGTATCGCCAGTTGTTGCGGAGCTCATCCAACCAGCGAGGTTGGTGATCTGATAGATCAGGTCGCTGCCACCGAGGTTCTGTACACTGAACGTTTGTGTCGCGGACGACTGACAAGCAGGAACGTTAACCGTTACACTGTTAACGGTTGCATTGACATCCGGAGCAGGATAGGTTTCAGCTGTCATGCAGACCGTGGTATCCACATCATTGTTCAGAATCGAAATCGTTCCGGAGAACGTGCCGACGGTATTGGCAACAAAGCGGACGGTAACTTGTCCGGACGCACCAGGCACGAGATACGTGAATGGAGCAGTAACGGTGAATTCAGGTGCATTTGACGTGATGCTGGATACCAACAGCGTGTCACAGCCGTTGTTGATCACGTTCACTACACGTGTTTCAGGACGGTATTGCATAGCCTGTCCGAAGTTCACACATGTATCAGAGAGCGCAATGATAGGGTCTCCGCTGATGTTGAGTGTGCAAGGAACAAGCACGACCGGATTTGTAGGGTCGTTGTTGGCAACCGGAATAGCAGAGATGTAGGTGCCAGCAGGCAGACCAGTGGTCTGGAAAGTCACCAACACGTGCGTGGTATCCGGTGCATTCACCGTGTCGTTCGTCTGGCTCAAGCTGATCCAGGTAGGCAAGCCGTTCAAGCCGCCCCACTGGATGGCGTTGGACATGATGCGGCAGTTATCGCCGGTGAGCGTGAAGAAGTCGAAAGCCATGAAAATAGCCTTGCCCGATCCGTAAGGGACGAAGGTGACCGCATCAACACCTTGGTCAGCAACGATGGTCTGCTTGTTAGAATTGGTGATGTTCATCACGTAAGTGGCAGCAGGAGCGTTGAAAGGGTTATTGACACCCTGCGCAAGCGGATGAGACGGATCGGTAACGGTGAGCTGACTGCCGACCGCATCGCTGTCAAAGGTTCCGGTAAAGACGCCGGCATTGAACATACAAGATGCCTGGGAAGAATACGCACCACACCAAATCACTGAACCACCGTTGTTGATGAAGTTCTGGATGGTAGGAGCCAGTGTAGCCCAAACAGCTGTGTCACCTTGTTCCTGTTCGGGGATCACAAGCACATTGGTGCCGAAGAGCAGCGAGGAGAGCACTCCGGGACTAATCGTGCCCGTTTGGGTCAAGGTGTAATTCGAAAAGAAGGTGTCGATTGCCGTGATGGTCTTACGGTACTCAGAGAACTGATCGGTACCGTATTTCATGATGACAACACGGACAGGCAATCCGGTGTTTACATCCACCTCGCTGGTCCAGAACAACTCTCCACCAGCGATATTGGCGACATCCATATAAAGAGCTACGGAGTCACCGCATTGCGCTGTTACGTTGAAGGTATCCGGATCGACATTGATCTGAGGAGCCGCTTGAACCGTCACTGTGGTGGTAGCCGTATCAGACTCCGTACAAGAGAACGCGACAAACGTTACCGTGTAGGTACCAGGAGCCGAGTAGGCGTGGACAGGATTCTGGCTTCGGGCGGTATCGCCATCACCGAAATCCCACAGCCAACCAGTCGGTCCGCCGACACTGAGATCGGAGAACTGGACTCCTGTTGCAAGAGGAGGAGTATAATCACTCACTACGAATGCGGCAGAAGGAGCAACGCTTGGAGCGATGATGGATGTCCAACTACATTCAAAACCATCGTTAACGATGGAGATGTCCGAGCGCCAAACGATGAGCATGTAACCGGAGGTACAGGTCACAGCGTTCGGAACGGTGGTTCCGTTCGCGTTGAGCAGCTGAGGAGCGGTCACCGTAGGGCCATCATACACTTGGAAGAAGTCGAAGTTGGCCTCCGTAGCGAACGACTGGAATGTCAACGTGATGCTCACCGCGCAGGAAGGCGCGATCAACAGCGTACAATTCTCGTTGTTCTGATACTGTCCATTTGGACCGCCTGTGTCGTACAGGGTTCCGGTGGAGTCAGTAGTGGCATTGCCAGGAATCGAACACAATGTGTAAGTACCCTGTGCACTGGCTGAAAATCCCGAAATCAGCAACAGGACAAGCACGACCCAGGCATTGAGTAGTTGTTTTTTCATAATTAAGATGTATTTCTGGTAAGCAGATGTTGATATGTTCCAAAAATAGGATAATAAGCAATACAGACAAAACGGGCAGGCGTAATTCTGACACCTGCTAATAAACTGAATAACAGTATATTAAAGAGTATTGAGGGTCATACCCCTGCATTGGAACGGAAGAGTTTGACGGCAATGGCCAACAGGATGATGCCAAAAACCTTCCTCAGGATGCTGATTCCGGCAGGCCCAAGAAAATGCTCCAATCGAGTCAGATTACGAAGGACCACATAAACCACCACCAGGTTAATGGCTATACCTATTATAATGGTCAACGAATCATATGCTGCCCGCAATGACAAAAGGGTGGTCATGGTTCCTGTTCCGGCAATAAGCGGAAACGCAACCGGAACGATGGAAGCGGTCTCGGGGATCTCATCCCGATACAACCTGATTCCCAAAATCATTTCCAGGGCGAGGAAAAAAATGACCAACGAACCTGCAATGGCGAAAGAGCTCACATCCACACCGATGAATTGAAGGATGGACTCTCCCAGAAAAAGGAATCCGACCATGATCAGCAGCGAGACCAGCGTTGCCTGACCCGTCTTGATGTGTCCGACACGCTGCTTCACCTGAAGCAATACAGGTATCGAGCCGATGATGTCGATGACTGCGAACAGAATGGCGGATACCGTAAGGATTTCGCGGAGACTCAACGTGTTCATGGGGTCGGCTTTTGAGGTGACAGCCAAAGTTAGTCATGGGCCGACTGAATGATTCGACCGCCTGCAAAGAAAAATCCCGCCAGGATTCTGGCGGGATCGCTAATTCGATACGACGAGTATGGATTACTCAGGAACAAACAGGCGACGTGTCTGAGTTTCACCGCCTGATTCCAGCATCACCATCACCACTGCATTCGAAATGCCGGGCAATTGAATGGAATGAACGCCTTTACGCATCACGTTATAGGAAGTGAGTTCACGACCGACCACATCATACACTTTCACAAGTAGTTCCTTTTCCAGATCATCTTTTACCAGCAAGTTCAAATGACCCCGACCGGCCGATATGGAAACACCTTCGGTAGTGACTTGCGTAATTCCACTAATGGATAACGTGATCGTCTGTGCGCTTGTGGATTGGCAACCGTCGGCAGTGACAACCGTGAGCGACACGACATATGTTCCAGCTTGTGAATAGATATGTACAGGGTTTTGAAGACCTGACGTACTTCCATCGCCGAAATCCCATGAATAAGAAACGATATTACCACTGGAATTATCCGTAAAGGTGCAGTTGAGCGCCACATCGGATACATTGAAAGAAGCAACCGGATCAGGTGCCACTTCGATGGCCATCGCAGCAGGCTGGCTGAGGCACGGCAGTTCTTGTACTTGCCAATCGTACACATAATAATAGTAGGTAGAAGGACTTGACGTGGAGTTGGATGCGGTGATACTTAACAATCCGCTGAGGGTGTAGGGGTAAGTAGCACCGCTGTTGTTTCGATAAAGGTTCGAGCCGGCAGTGACACCAAGTTGATAGTTACCCGGAACAGGCAGATCGAAATCGAGTGTCACACGGCTTTGTCCCGCAGGGACGTTGATGACCGCCGATGTGATAAGCGAGCCGGTAGGTCCGTAGAGATTGAACGTGCGATCAGCTGTTCCTGAAGCATCCACCCAAACCGACTTGATGCGCAGTGGAACGTAGGTGGTGAAAATCTCTCTTCCCTCGAAGCCGGTGTTGTGATAACCACCTCCGCCGAAGGCGGCGTTCGCTGGTCCGACATTTTGCAATGCTGTCGGTGTAAATTGTCTGACCGAGTAAGTGACATTCGCTGTGATCGGCTGTGTCGTGTACGTCGGACCATAAGCGATGACGGTTCCTGTGCTATCGCTCCACTGGGCATCATCGCCCGGCTGCAACACCGCATTCAAAGTCACGACGCTTCCGCTGCACACGGTTCCATTACCATTCACGACTGGAGCAGGTGGCATTGTGACCGTGATATAACCACTGCGTGAAAGCGTATCGGCTCCAAGCGTGTTGGTGACGACCAAAGAGACATTGAATGTTCCCGGAGTCATATACGTATGAGAAGGGTTTTGCAAGGTGGACGAGCCGCCATCACCGAAATCCCAAAGCCATGTTTGAGCAATGTCGGTCGATTGGTCTGTGAAACGGACGATGCCCGAACAGGTGGTCGTCACATCGGCAATGAAATCAGCTGTCGGTGCCGCTGTGGGAGTCTGACAAAATGAAGGCAGAGCATAGCCTGCGGTCTCATCACCGGCGGTGTTCGCACTGCCTTGCAAAGCATCAGCACCCATTCCCCGGCGTGCGAATGCAGACCAGATGATACATTTATGGATGCCTCCATACAAATTATCATCGGCTGCGAGAATAGCATCGCGACCATCCAGAAAGCCAGGGCCGCATGGCTGCAATTTCATGCCTTCCATCACAAGACGCAATGCGATGTTGTTGCCACCGGTTCCATTGATCCAATCGGGATCGAATCCGAACTGATCGATCAGCGCCCATGACATATCCCACAAGGTGACACACCAGATCTCACCGATATCGTGTACTTCGGAACTTACTGCAAGATCCGCATAGGTCTGTGGATTGATAGTCATATCCGTTGAATACGGATACCTTCTGATACCGCTTCCGCTCACAGGCTCCTGTAAAGCATAGGTCCCGATACCACGGGCATCGGAACCGAAGTCACCGCTTTCGATGGTGAACATCAAAGAGAAGTAATCACTCCATCCTTCGCCGCCCTGCTCACCGTTGTATAAACAATTTGAGTTATTCGGACCTCCGGTCAGACGATTGGAAACACCGTGGCCATACTCATGGGCTACAATGCCATTATCCAATGATCCATCCAAGTCCTGATTGACTACGGCCGGAGGATTGAGTGTACCATTGACGGTTCCGCCAGCCGAGAGAACCGATTTCAGCGTGTTGCCATCCGCCAGTGAAATCATGACCGCCGGAATGTTCGACGTGCCGGTTCCTCCCATCGCGATCGGAGAGCCCGTTTGGTTGTTGATCACGATGACCGCGATAGCACCTTGTGCTTCTGCTGCGTTCACCTTACTGATGAAGGTGCAAGTGCCTCGGTCGATGACTGCGATTTTCCCTGAAATCGATCCGCCGTTCTGAATCGGATCGCAAGCATCGGAAGTGGGAGCCGTACCATCATCCACCAATACCAGATCACTGGTGATGGGAGCACTGATGACAGGACCGAATCCCGCCTCGATGGCAGCGTAACTGCCTGCGATACTGGAAGGAGTGTTGACAAGCAGGGATGCTTGAGAGGCACCTGACCACAGGTACATCTGCATACGGCCGTTTTGTCCATCATCGGGTGTTGCGAAGTTGGCGTTATTCGTTCCGCCACCATCCTGACACTCTGCGAACACTTGGTCGTTCCCTGCACCCTGACCACTGTAGTTGGTGACCTGGAAATTGCCACCGGCCTCATCGAATCCATAGTGGAAGAGCACATCGTGTACGTGATTGTTCACATAGAAAAGGTTCGTCAGAGATCCTTCCAAATACGTAGCGGGTGCTTGAGAAAAGTTGACCGGGAAATCGAAGTTGAGTGCGGCTCCGCCGTCAGCAAAAGAACCCGGCGCATCCTGGTTGGCGATATCATCGTACGCGAAGACATTGTTTCCCTGGGTGGTGGTGAACTCCTCGCCGGGAGCCCCATTGGTATCGTGCCAACCATAAGGAGAAGCGGTTGCATCGGCAGGATCGGTGAGCAATACCCTCGGACCGAACGAAGGGGCTTCTAACGGGAAAGCGAACACGTTGTAAACAGGAAGAAGGGAGTTGGTGATACTCGAAGGCAAGGCGGTGCGAGCAGATACAGCAGACGAAGCTGTTGTAGGATTGATGTCTCCTCCGAAGTCGCAACTGACATTCCAATCGTTCTTTTCAATGAACTCACCGGTGTGGGCATCGAGTCGGATATTCCACCAATGTTTTACTCCTTTGGGCGCGACACTCACGTTCCATACCAACGACACCTTGTCTTCGATTGGCAGGTAATACAGTGTGACGATTATTTTATCATTCGATATCGTTCCACCTGCGAAGACGGTGCGGTTCAGTTCCGGAATCCGCAATTCCATCTCGGGCAGTGCAACCGTGGGGAGCTGAAGATATTCAAGCGACTTTCGAACAGCATCTGCCGGTGCAAGTGTCGGAACAGCGGAGTTAGCCTTGCCTGCCAAATCAGTCACGAAGCGTGGAGCCAACGATAAGACGCGATCCTCCCGGATGGAGGCGGCACTCACTGCGTTGAAGACACGGACACCTTCATGCTGCTGCTGGAGGTAAACATAGGTGACACCTGTTTTTTCAGCAGCGTAAATATCGCTGACCGACCAGTCGGTCACCTCCTGAGAAGAAAGTCCGAGCTGGATGCGCTCTTGCTCCAAACGCTTCACCAACAAAGGACGTACGCGAGCCGCCATTGTTTGCTGTTCGGGAGTCAATCGACCGAAAAGCAGCGTGGAGCCAGAAGCCATTTGCTGACAGGCGATAAAAGACGAAAGAAGGATGAAGAGGTTGCGGATTTTCATATCAGGTATAATTGGTTGAGAAGGATTAAAAATAGTGGAATGATCCGTACTGAAACAACCTTTCCAGCGCCATGCGAACGTCTTTTCGATGAATCTCATGTTGACGCGATGTTTAAACAATAAAAAAGGGGTGTCTGTTAAACACCCCTGAATATTTAAGACAGTTCTGTGACAGATCAGCCGTTGAGCGCTTCGGCTCCTGCGACGATTTCCAGGATCTCACCGGTGATTGCAGCCTGGCGGGCTTTGTTGTAAGAGAGGCGCAAATTACGCAAGAGCTCTCCAGCGTTGTCCGTGGCCTTGTTCATGGAGGTCATACGAGCTCCATGCTCGGATGCTACCGAATCAAGGATGCCTTTGTAAAGTTGGATGCGGATGGCTTTCGGAATCAGCTCCAACACCAGTTCCTCCTTGGCAGGTTCGAAGATGTAGTCATTGACGACTGTCTTGCCGCTTGCAGGCGGAACGATAGGGAGCATTTGCTCGACTTGCACGTGCTGCACCGCTGCATTCTTGAATTGATTGTAAACAAGCACCACTTTATCGAACGCTCCGCTGCGGAACTGCTCCATGATGCTTGTCGCGATGGAGGAAGCCGCAGGGAAAGAAAGCTGATTGTAGACGTCGTTGTGCTGACCCTGGTAAACAGCTGGTTGCTTGGAAAAGAAATCGGATGCTTTCTTGCCGATGCAGAGCACCTTCACTCCGCCGGCTTTATGCTGAGCAGCATAGTCTTCGCGCATCAACCTGTTGACCGTACGGATGATGTTGGCATTGAAGGCGCCGCACAAGCCACGATTGGAATTGACAGCTACAATCAGCACATTGTTGACCGGGCGAACTTTCGCATAATCTCCGCCGGTACTGCTGTCGAGGGTGCCGGAAATGTTCTCCATGATCTCCCGCAACTTGGCCGCATAGGGGCGCATCATGAGAATGGCGTCCTGTGCCCTGCGCAACTTCGCAGCACTGACCATCTTCATGGCCTTGGTGATCTGCTGTGTCGAGATCACCGAGGAGATCCGATTTCGTACTTCCTTCAGGTTAGGCATTGGTGTTCTTTTATGATGATGGAACAGCAGGATCTTTCGACAACCACCGCTCCACGGTACGCTTATTTATTTTGAATCAATTCTTACCTGCCTTGTATTTTCCGGTCAACTCCTTCGCCACTTTCTCCAATACGGAGGTCACGCTGTCATCGATGACTCCTTTGCGGAGCGTATCCAACACGTTCTTGTGCTGGGCGTCGAGCATGGAGAGGAATTCACTTTCGAACTCCCTCACCTTGTTCACCGGCACGTCGCGCAACAGGTTGCGGGTGCCGAGGTAGATGATGGCGATCTGCTTCTCGACCGTGAGTGGCGAGTACTGACCTTGCTTCAGGATCTCCACGTTGCGGGAACCTTTGTCGAGCGTCGATTTGGTAGCAGCATCGAGGTCGGAACCGAACTTGGCGAAGGCCTCGAGCTCGCGGTACTGAGCCTGGTCGAGCTTCAACGTGCCGGCCACTTTCTTCATCGACTTGATCTGTGCGTTACCACCGACACGGGATACCGAGATACCGACGTTGATAGCGGGGCGTACACCTGCGTTGAAGAGATTGGCCTCGAGGAAGATCTGTCCGTCGGTGATGGAGATCACGTTCGTCGGGATGTATGCGGATACGTCACCTGCCTGGGTCTCGATTATGGGGAGTGCCGTCAACGATCCTCCGCCCTTCACTTTACCCTTCAACGATTCAGGAAGGTCGTTCATCTGGGCAGCGATCGAATCGGAGTTGATGACCTTTGCAGCACGCTCCAGCAAACGGGAGTGCAGATAGAAAACGTCTCCAGGATACGCTTCACGGCCGGGAGGACGACGGAGCAACAGGGATACCTCGCGGTAGGCGACAGCCTGCTTAGAAAGATCATCGTATACGATCAGTGCAGGACGACCGGTATCGCGGAAGAATTCGCCGATAGCTGCACCAGCCATCGGAGCGAAGAACTGCATAGGTGCAGGATCGGATGCGGTAGCGGAAACGATCACCGTGTAAGGCATTGCACCCGCATCGGTCAACGTCTTCACGATCTGGGCGACCGTGGAGCCTTTCTGACCGACAGCGACGTAGATGCAATAAACGGTTTCGCCGCGCTCGTAAAATTCTTTCTGGTTGATGATGGTATCGATGGCGACAGCCGTCTTACCGGTCTGACGGTCACCGATGATCAATTCGCGCTGACCACGACCGATAGGAATCATGGCGTCAACGGCTTTGAGTCCTGTTTGGAGCGGCTCGTTCACCGGCTGGCGATAGATCACCCCCGGCGCCTTGCGTTCGAGCGGCATCTCGCACAGCTCTCCGGAGATGGGTCCTTTACCATCAATCGGATTACCCATCGTGTCGACGACACGACCGAGCATCCCCTCGCCTACTTTCAAGGAAGCGATCTTACCGGTACGCTTGACGACGTCACCTTCTTTGATGTCGGTCGATTTGCCGAGCAATACGGCACCTACGTTGTCTTCTTCCAGGTTAAGGACGACACCACGCAGTCCGTTCTCGAATTCGATGAGTTCGCCTGACTGGACACGGTTGAGACCGTAGATGCGTGCAATACCGTCGCCCACCTGGAGCACGGTACCTACTTCTTCAAGTTCTTTCTCGGTCTTGAATCCGGCCAATTGTTGACGGAGTATCGCGGATACTTCGTCGGGTCTTACTTCTGCCATGAGCTTATGTTGTTTTCGTTATGATTGTTCTTGAAATGGAATGTCGGTTCGGATGCTTTTCCCGTCAGTTTTTTCGGATGAACGGGTTGGAGCTGAATTCGCGGGCCAACTTGCGCAGTTCGGATGCGACACTGGCGTCGTACAGTTTGTCGCCTACGCGGAGAACGAAACCGCCGATGAGGTCCTTGTCCACCTTCTCCACCAACTCCACTTCCGATTTCATGCTTTCGCGTACGGTGCGATAAACCTCTTTGCGGAGGTTGTCGTCGAGTCCGGCTGCCGTGGTGACCACCGCGGTTTCAATGCCTTTCGACTTCTTGTATTGGGATACGAACTCCTTGGCGATACCTACGAGATGCGACTCACGACCTTTACGGGTGATGATGTCGAAGAACGCCAGAGACAATTCGCTCACGCGTCCGTTGCCGAATACGGCTTTGAGTACGGACAATTTCTTATCGGCGCTGATGATGGGGTTACCAAGCAACAAGGCGAGGTCGCGGTTCGCTTCGCAGACAGAAACAAGCAGTGTCATGTCGTCATTCACTGCATCGAGCACTCCCTTTTCGCGGGAAAGGTCGATCAGCGACTTGGCATAACGTTTTGCGACTTTAGTCTCTAACATGTGGTTATTGTTATCGTGTGAGCGATCAGTTCATGTTGGCATCCTTGAGCAGATTCTGCACTAGGGCTTTTTGCTTTTCATCGCTGCTCAGCTCGGCACGCAGGATCTTTTCCGCGATGGTGATGGACATTCCAGCCACCTGGTTCTTGAGTTCGGTGATTGCAGCGTTCTTCTCCGTCTGGATCGTTTCACGGGTCTGGGCCAAGATCTTGTTGGCTTCGGCTTGCGCCTTGCCTTTCGCTTCGGCGATGATGGCGTCTTTGGTGTCGCGAGCTTCCTTGAGCATCTTATCACGCTCTAGTCGTGCTTCGTTCAACAGACGCTCGTTGTCGGCCTTGAGGGCCGCCATCTCTTCACGCGCTTTCTTGGCCGTATTGAGCGCCTCGGCGATGTTCTGCTCACGCTCGTGGAGCATGTTCAGGATGGGTTTCCACGCGAACTTTTTCAGGATGAAAAGCAAGGTCAGGAAGGAGACCGTCATCCAGAAGACCAATCCGATCGAGGGGGTAATCAATTCCATTGTGAAGGAGTTTTTTCGTTTGTTCTTTTCAATTGGAAGTACTTGTTATCGGCGCGACCAACCGTCGCGCCGATAAAAGTTTGCAGCATCAGCTCTTGAACGTGACCAAGAGACCGACTACCATCGCGAAGAAGGCAGCGCCTTCCACGAGAGCAGCGGTCAAGATCATGTTGGCGCGGATGTCGCCGGATGCTTCAGGCTGGCGAGCGATGGATTCCAATGCGGAGCCACCGATACGGCCGATGCCGACACCTGCTCCGAGAGCAGCGAGACCGGCACCCAAAGCTGCAACACCGTAGCCGAGACCAAGGTTGCCTGCTTCCAGGATAATTGATGATAACATAGAGATAGGTATTAAGGGTTAAACGAAATTACAGATCAATGATGGTCGTGGTCGCCATGATGTTCCTCCACCGCAGAGCCGAAGTAGATGGCTGAAAGCAATGTGAAAACGAATGCCTGAAGGAAAGCGACCAGCAATTCCAACAGACTCATGAACACTACGAATGCGACGGAGAAAACCGATACGCCGAGTCCGGCGCCAGTGCTCATCTGTCCGAAAATGAAAATCAGACTGAAGAACGACAAGGCGATGATGTGGCCCGCTGTGATGTTAGCGAACAGTCGGATCATCAATACGAGCGGACGAAGGAATACTCCCAGGATTTCAATGGGTGTGAGCAGCACCAATACGCCGACCGGAACACCGGGCATGGCGAAGATGTGCTGCCAATAATTGCGGTTGGCGCTCACGGTGGTGATGATGAACGTCATCAGTGCCAGCGTCATGGTGACCGCGATGTTGCCGGTCACGTTGGCTCCGCCCGGAATGATCGGAACAAGACCAAGCAGGTTGTTGATCCAGATGAAAAAGAAGACCGTCAACAAGAACGGCATGTATTTCATGTATTTCGGTCCGATACTCGGCTTGGCGATCTCATCGCGCACGAAAACGATCAGCGGCTCCACCAAAGATTGCATGCCTTTTGGGGCCTGACCCGGATTGCGGCGATACGCTGCAGCAACCGAAAGGAAAATCCAAAGCAGCAATGCGATACTGAACAACATCGCCACCACGTTCTTGGTCATGGAGATGTCGATAGTGGCAGCTGTCAATTCCTCGTTCACCGTGGTAGCAGCCGCCTCGACTTCTGCGGTTTCGTTCACCGCGACGATTTTCCCCTCTTCCAATTTGTATCCGCCGTAGGCCATTTCACCGTGATGGAAACGGCTGGACATGAACATGGACACACCGCGCTCCTTGTTGTAAACGATAACTGGCAATGGCAACGAAACAGCGTGATGTCCCTCGCCCCACAAATGCCAATCGTGCGCATCGGTGATGTGCTCCACGATCATTTTGCCGGCATCAAAGGTTTGTGCAGACTCTTCGTTGGCGTAAACGAAACCGTTGCCCAAAAACAGAAAAGCGAGGGCAGCGCAAATTAAGGTCTTAACTGATTTATAATGAGAACTTTGTGTCATCGTAGGAGGATGCCGTTTTCAAAAGCGAGCGCAAAGATACCTAATGACATCTAATGACCCAAAGGCCGGATGGAACGAACTTTTCAGCTTGGGCCGTTGATTCAGAAAATTGTCCTGAAACCCTGTATTTCAGTTGATTAGAATGAATCAGGAGGCCGTTCCACCCCGCTGCTGTCGGAATGCGGTTATCACCTCGAAAATCAGAAAAGCGAGGTAATAGGAAAGGAACGTGATGGCAAACGGGAAAAGTTTTTCCCGATGCAGGAATGCAAACCCGACCAGCACGCCCAGGTGGATGAACAATTTGATGCTGGTAGCTCCCATGTAGTAACGTACGAAAACAGCAGGTCGTCCTGCTGAAGCACGTACGAGTCCGAAGTGAAATACCAGCGAGAGAAAATAAAAGTAGAGCGTGAGTACTCCGATATGGTGGACGGAAAAAAGCGCAGGCGCCATGGATGCCGCCCAGTAGAGAAGAAGCGTAAGCAGTAATGTGAACGCCGTAAGTTGTACCAGGTATTTCACCATACTATTCAACGCTGTTTCTTGTTATCGCTGCGCAGCAGGTCTTTCAACGTGAGATAGAAGGCTGCAGCAATGCCTATCAGGCTCAATGAAAGGGTGAATACCGGAATATTCATTCCCAGATAACGGTCCAGATAATAGCCTCCGAAAGTGAATACCGCCATGATGACGAACAACTGCGTCCCCATGGAAGCGTACTTCATCAGGGATCGATCAGACGGCCGACCGTTCTTTGGGGACGTTGTTGTCAACCTGTTTGATGTCTTTGATCACTGGACCCATGTTGCATGAGCCGGTGAATGTGGCTCCCACTTCCACAACCAGTTTGCCGGTAACGATATCGCCGATTACGCGGGCGGAAGATTTCAAAAAAGTAAGTTCCGATACCTCTAATTTGCCTTTCACCGTACCGGAGATATCGGCATTCTGGCTGTGAATGTCGCCTTCGATGACTCCGGTCGAACCTACCACCACCTTCGCCTTGGAATGGACATGACCGAACACTGTACCATCGATGCGGATGTCGCCGACAGCACGCACATCGCCTTCGATGACGGTTCCCGCCCCGATCAGGTTGATAGAGGTGGAAGCGGCTGCATCCTGCGAGCGGCCTTCAACTGGAGAATTTTTACCGGGCTTGAACATGGTGTTTGTGTTTAACGGTCTCATCCCCAAAGTCTTCGGGATGAGTCACGGGCAAATATAGGACTATTCCGCAAGGCGTGAAATCGCCGATTGGAGTCAGATCATTGATAAAAAGAGCGGAAAAAGCCTTCGTATTCGTCGGTTTTCTTTTGTCGTAACAGCTCAGGAAGGTTGTTACCTGAAATGGCGAACTGCTTGTAGTTTTCCGGACCCACACTGCCATACACATCGTCGTTGTCGAACAGATGCTGATGATATGACATGGCGGCCTGTTTGTTTTCGAACGAACGCACAATGAGGATCTTGAAACGATGATCCAGCATGAACTCCTGCATCGTCAATCCTTTGGAAGAATAGTTCGTGTTATTGAAATCAGAAAGCTTGGTCTTGAATCGTGCGCCATCCAACGCTCCGCCGATGCTCTGAAAGACAATGGCCACGAAATGGACTGTGTCAGGCACGTAGTTGTAATTGCGTTTGTCGGCAGCCGGATTGGCTGTCACAGGCGCCTCAGTCGTCTTGCCCTGATTGTTCTTGATGTAGTCCAGGATATCCTGCGCTTGTTGTTTTACAGGATGCTCCGGATACACACGCACCACCTCCAAGAGGGAAGCTTCGAATTGAGGAAGCGGCTGCGTACGACCGATACACAGCGCTCTGAGCAGGTCGAACTGCGGTTGATATTGGTTGTCAGGGAAACGCGTCAGCGCTTGCGTCCTGCGTTGCATCACCGTCTGGTATTCTCCATTGAGATATTTACGATACGTCTCCTCATAGAACACCTCGGCTTCTGATTTCCTTCCGGCAAGCTGATTGATGTAATCGGGGTTCCTGAGGATTTCTGCGTAATCGGTGGTAGGGTATTCGTTCAGGATGCGGTTCTTGTATTCATCCGCCCTGGCCGTATTGCCGGCTTTGTCGAACATCCGGTACAGCTGGTAATACGACTGTACTTCGTATTTGCATTTTGGAAAACGGGCAATCATCTCCTCGAACATCTTCACCGAACTGTTGATGTCGTTGAATTGCTCGCGGTAGAGCATCGCTGCATTGTAATACGCATCAATGATCTTATTGGTCGACTTGTCAAGCGCCTCGGGAGTCGAGGGTATGTTCTTCAACAGCTCCTTCTTCTGCGCTTCAGGGTCCGCTTTGGCTTCGGGCTGCTTACCCGACTTAGACGTGTCTTGTGCCGACTCCTCGCCGTCCGGTTGCGGCAGGATACTTTCCTTGTTGCTGCGTCTCCAGTTATCTTCGAGCTTTCGGTTACCGTATCGTTTCGTGAATTCATTGAATCCGAAACTGACCGCCTGCGCATTGTAGAAATACCAATTCGAACCGGACTGTTGGTTGAATTGGTTCACCTGGCTCTGCCGGTCGTTATTGAAGATCTGGTTCGCGGGCTGTTCCTGCTCCTGCTCTTTTTTCTTCCTTAGTGCTTCCTCTTCACGTTTTTTCAGAAGATCAGCAGCCGCTTTGGCCTGGTCCTCGGGCGACATCTTGGCCAGTTTCTGCAGACTGTCTTCCTTGGCGATGGTGTTCAGGTATTTCACCAGCTTAGTGAGGCTGTTCCTCCGCTGAAGGATCTCCGAATAATCCGGATAATCGTTGGACAGGTTCGCAATGACGCTGTCATAGTACAATTGTGCCGGCTTATACTGCGGCTTGGCGAATTCGATCTTGGCCAGCTCCAGATATGAAAGCGCTTTCTGGTTTCGGTTGTTGGTGCTGCTTTGGATGGAAAGGTTCAGCAACTCGATCTCCTCTTCCGGACGACCCTCTTTTTTGGCGATGCCGGCAAGAGCAAAATAAATCTGATCCAGGAAGTCCTTGTTCTTCGGGTCTTTTTTCAAACGTTCGAGTTCGCGCTTGACCTCTTCCCCGCTACCGCTTGTGGCATCGAAACACCGCGCACGATTGATGCGGCAGTTGAAGTCCATCTCGTACTTGGGATTCATCTTGATCACCTTGGTGTAGAGTTGGAACGCAGCAGGGAAATTCCCCAACTGCTGATTCAACTGGGCAAGAATGAAAAGAAAACGGATGCGGTCTTCGCGCTTGGGCGCCAGTTTCGCGGCCTTCTGCAAGTGCGCGATGGCCTGCTCGTAATTCTTGACTTGTACGTACAGGTCGGCTTGCGTAGCCTCCAATTCCCAGCGATGGCGCTTTGGAAACTCGGAGACGTTGCGCAAGTAGTCCAGTTTTCCTTCGGCCTCATTGAGCTGAGTGAGCTCGAGGTAGGTCTTTGCGATCCAAAGTGATGCGAGATAACGGCTGGATTCGTTCTTGTACGTGGCTTCGACGTAGCGGAAGGCATCCAACCCTTGGAAGTACTCGTGCTTGAAAAACTGGGCCTGACCGTACAACAACCAGTTATCGTCGATCCAGTGCTCCGACAGCGGCTTCTCGTTTCCGCGCTTGTCGTACATGGTGTGTTTGGAAATGGAGGTGGTAAGACGCTTGATGGCATCGTCCATCTCCGGATACACCTGCTTCGATTTTTCGACACTCGCATACGGAAACACCCGAAGCACCCGATCGTACGCATCGGTGTGCAACTGTGCGAGTTTATCCTTCCCCTCCTCGATTTTCAATCCGGCATTGTAGTAACCGTTGTAATGTGAAGAGAGATTATGGCAGGTGCGGTTGATCAGGTTGTCTTTGGTCTGTGAACAGCCCGCTAATAGCAAGAAAAAGGCGACGGCCAGGACCGAAAAGAAGGAAGTCTGGAAACGGTTCACGGAAGAAAGGGGGTGTGGGCGCACTATTAACTACAAAACTGCGAAATTATTTTAATTAAGGCATCGAACTCGTGCAGGTGAACGTTTGAAGGAGCGCTGCAAAAGCGTAGGTTTGAAGACGGATATGAAGGAAAAAGGGAAGAAAAAATGGGGTTTCTGGTTGAAAAACCGCTACCGCATGGTCATCATGAACGAGGATACGCTCGAAGAGAAGGCCTCATTCAATCTGCAGCCGCAGCGCGTATTCGTCAGTATCGGCCTGGGCGCGATCCTTTTGATCACCATCACCACCTTCATCATCGCCTTCACTCCGTTACGGGAATACATCCCCGGATACGCCGATGTGAAAAGCCGCCGACAGATGGTAGTGCTGCTGCAACGCACCGACTCCCTTGAAAAATCGCTCAATGCCCGCGACTTGTATCTGAGAAACCTTCGGAACATCATCAATGGAAGGATACCGACCGATTCCGCCATGGAACGGCCCGATGTGCTGCTGCGGTATGACACGATCAAAACGTTGGAGCGTTCTCTGGAAGATTCGTTGTTACGCGAAGAGATCGAATCCCAAGACCCCTACTCGTTGAACGTCGACGAGAACGGATCGATGGCCAGCGGCATCCGAGGCTTTTTGTTTTTCCCTCCGGTGAAAGGCAACGTGACCAACCGCTTCGACCGTAGCACCAAACATTTCGCAGTCGATGTCGTCGCTCCTGCGAACGAGCCGGTCAAATCCACCCTGGACGGCACCGTGGTGATTGCGAATTTCACGGCCGAAACAGGCTGGATCATCGGGATCCAACACAGTAACAACCTGTTTTCATTTTACAAACACAACTCCGCCTTGCTCAAAAAAGCGGGCGACTTCGTAAAAGCCGGGGAAGTCGTGGCGGTCATCGGTAATTCCGGCGAATTCAGTTCTGGTCCTCACCTCCACTTCGAACTCTGGTTCAATGGAAGTCCGCTCGATCCGCTCAAATATGTTTCGTTCTGATCGAAAGCATCCAAAGACCGAAGCGAATCATTATTTTTAAACTCTCAATTCGGCCCGCCGTCATGGGCGTCCTTTCAACCATCAGTCGCCTACTCGCTGCACGCGCAGTCCGCCGCACGCGCTCCTGGAGCAGCAATGCCTGGGCAGCGCAGGAACGCATTCTTCATTCCATCGTGAAGAAGGCGCAACACACTGCATTCGGGAAGGACCATCGTTTCCATGAAATCAACGACTACCACGATTTCAAGAAGAACGTACCCGTGCGCGACTATGAAGCGCTGTCGAATTATTTCGAGCGCATCCGTTCCGGCGAATCGGATGTGACCTGGCCGGGCAAACCGATTTACCTGGCTAAGACGTCCGGCACCACTTCCGGCACCAAGTATATCCCGATCACACGCGACTCGATTCCCAACCACATCGGATCCACCCGAGAAGCGCTGCTCAATTATATCCACCAGACCGGCAACTGTCGGTTTCTGGACGGCAAACTGATTTTCATTTCGGGTTCTCCGGCTCTTGATCGTATCAACGGTTTGCTCTGCGGCAGGCTTTCGGGTATCGTGAACCACCATGTTCCCGGATACCTGCGTGTGAACCAGCTCCCCTCCTACAAGACCAACATCATCGAAGACTGGGAGACGAAAGTGGATGCCATCGTAGACGAGACGATATCGCGCGACATGCGCTTCATCAGTGGCATTCCGCCATGGGTCCAGATGTATTTCGATCGCCTGCAACAACGCACCGGTAAAACGATCAAGCAACTGTTCCCGAATTTCAGTCTGTTCGTCTACGGCGGAGTCAACTTCGAACCGTACCGAAAAAAGCTCGAGCAGAGTATCGGTGGCAAGGTGGATTCCATCGAACTCTACCCTGCCAGCGAAGGATTCATCGCCTACCAGGATCGGCAGGATGACCCCGGATTGTTGCTCATGCTCGACAGTGGCATCTTCTTCGAGTTCATTCCCGCATCGGAATTCTTCTCTCCTACGCCGCGCCGCCTTTCGATCCGGGAAGTGCAGACCGGCGTGAACTATGTGTTGGTACTGAATTCGAATGCCGGAATGTGGGGCTATAACCTGGGTGATACGGTCAAGTTCGTATCGACAGACCCCTACCGGATCATTGTCACCGGAAGAGTCAAACAATTCCTCTCCGCCAGCGGCGAGCACGTCATTGTAGAGGAAGTGGAACGCGCCCTGTTTGAAGCCTCCCGCTTGCAACATGCCGAAGTAGTCGAATTCACCGTGGCGCCTCAACTCGATCCGCCTGAAGGAGGATTACCCTACCACGAGTGGTTCATCGAGTTCGATCGCGCTCCGGAAGATATCGATGCATTCTGCGCTGCTATCGACAGCAGCTTGCAGCGACAAAACAGTTACTACCGTGATCTGATCGAAGGTCGCATGCTTCAGTCACTGAAAATCCGTCCACTCAAATCGGGAGCATTCAGGGATTACATGCGTAAGCTTGGCAAACTTGGCGGACAAAATAAGGTTCCACGATTGTCGAACGATCGGAATGTCGTGACAGCACTCACTCATTGAACACATGCTGATAGAATTTCCGGGTGACGGTCCGGTCGAAGTGCTTCCCGCTGCAGGAAGTGCACGCTACCAGCCGCATGCGTTTCAACGATCTTCGTCCGATGAGTGGTTCCGCGCGCTGTTGCAGGAAACACCCTGGCAACAAGACATCATCCGGATTTTCGGGAAAACCCATGTGACAGCCAGGAAATTCGCCTTTTACGGAGACCGTCCGTTTGGATACAACTACTCCGGCCATGTCCGAACAGCATTGACGTGGTCGCCCGTACTCGATGAAATCCGCAAACAAGTGGAGTCGAATACCCGACAAACATTCAATGCCTGTTTACTCAATCTTTACCACAACGGTGAAGAAGGCATGGGCTGGCACAGCGATGATGAGCCGGAATTGGATCCGGAAGCACCAATCGCTTCGGTGAGTCTGGGTGCAGAACGTAAATTCTCTTTCCGAAACCGTTCCGACAAATCCACACGATCGATCTTGTTGGAACATGGAAGTTTGCTGGTGATGGATGCTCTCTGTCAACGCCACTGGCTGCATGCGCTGCCTAAAAGCAAACGTGTTTCAGCACCTCGGATCAATATGACATTCCGAAGGATGATTTGAAACCAAGCAGGTTCCTTGCTTGTTTGATCACTGAACCCTCCTCCACCTTGGAATTTATCTAACTTCGCAACCTCATGGAGACATCCAAACGCTCACTTGCCATTTTAGGTTCGACCGGCTCGATCGGTACGCAGGCGTTGGATGTCGTACGCTCCCAACCTGAGCGTTTTACTGTCGAGGTATTGACCTCGAACAACAATGTTGACTTGTTGATCGCACAAGCCAAGGAATTCATCCCGAATGCTGTCGTGATCGCCGAAGAACGCCACCTGCCTGCACTTCGAGACGCGCTTTCTAGTCTGCCGGTAAAAGTCTTTGCCGGTCAAGACGCGCTGGAACAGGTGGTTCAGATGGAGGGTGTCGACATGGTGCTCACCGCCTTGGTAGGATATGCAGGACTTCGTCCGACACTGGCCGCAATCCGCGCAGGTAAACACATCGCTTTGGCCAACAAGGAAACGCTGGTAGTGGCTGGCGAACTGGTCACCTCGCTTGCACGTCAGCACAGCGTGAACATCTACCCGGTCGACTCCGAGCACTCTGCCATTTTCCAGTGCATGGCAGGCGAGTGGCACAATCCGATCGAGAAAATCTATCTCACCGCATCGGGCGGACCATTCCGCGGAAGAGACCGCGCATTTCTGGCGAAGGTCACCAAGGAACAGGCATTGAAACATCCCAATTGGGACATGGGCGCGAAGATCACCATCGACTCGGCCTCCTTGATGAACAAAGGGCTGGAGGTGATCGAAGCGAAATGGCTGTTCGGTCTCCG
>JBJTRB010000292.1:0-3993 GCA_046075925.1 Bacteroidota bacterium
TCAGCGAATTCGCTGTAGCGATGAAAAGCACATTGGAAAGATCGAAATCGACCTCCAGGTAGTTATCATAATAAGTATTGTTCTGTTCAGGATCGAGCACCTCCAGCAACGCTGAAGAAGGGTCGCCATGAAAGTCATTCCCAAGCTTATCGACCTCGTCAAGAACGAATACGGGATTGGATGATTTTGATTTGCGTAAATTCTGAACGATCCTGCCGGGCATTGCTCCGATGTAGGTTTTACGGTGCCCCCGGATCTCCGCCTCATCTCTTAGACCACCGAGCGACATACGCACGTATTTCCTGCCGAGCGCCTTAGCGATGGATTTGCCCAAGGAGGTCTTTCCAACTCCCGGAGGTCCATACAGGCACATGATCGGCGACTTCATATCACGTTTCAACTTGAGCACTGCCAGGTATTCCAGGATGCGCTGCTTGACTTTTTCAAGGCCATGATGGTCTTTGTCCAATACCTTCTGCGCATTCTTCAGGTCGAAATTATCGTTGGTGAATTCGTTCCATGGCAAATCGAGCAGCAGCTCCAGATAGTTGAGCAGGACGGAATATTCAGCAGCAGCAGGGTTCATCCTGGCCAACCTGTCGCACTCACGACCGAACACCTCTCCGACTTCTTTCGACCATTTCATCAGGCGGGCACGCTCTCTGAGCTCCATGACCTCCCTGTCGGGAGTGGTGCCACCCAATTCTTCCTGGATCTGACGAAGCTGCTGGTGCAGGAAAAACTCACGCTGCTGCTTGTCGACTTCGTTGCGGACTTTATTTTGGATCTGGTTTTTCAGTTCCAGCATCTGCAATTCCTGGGAAAGATGTTCAAGCACTTGCAAAGCGCGGACTTTGTGGTCGGCTATCTCCAACAACTCCTGTTTCTTCATCACATCCAGATTCATATTGGAACTGATGAAATTGATGAGGAAAGAAGGACTCTCGATGTTACGTATGGCGAATGCCGCGTCCGAAGGGATGTTGGGTGAGTTCTGGATGATTTGCAGCGCAAGGTCTTTCAGGGAGGCTACCGTAGCCATGAACTCCTTGTCGTCCGCCGAAATCGGAATCTCAGGAATCGCCTTGACCCGACAGGTGATATATGGATCGACCTGGACTTGCTCTTGGATTTCAAATCGACGTTTGCCCTGAATGATGATGGTAGTATTCCCATCCGGCATCCGAAGCATCTTTAGCACATTGGCAACCGTACCGATCTTATGAAGATCCTCCAACACCGGATCTTCGATTGAAACGTCTCGTTGTGCAATCACTCCGATGATCTTATCGCCTTTGTAGGCATCCTTGATCAGATTGATGGACTTATCACGACCGACCGTAATCGGTATGACGACTCCGGGAAATAGGACCGTATTTCGAAGAGGCAGGATGGCGAGTATTTCAGGAACCTCCTGCTGATGCATCGACTGCTCATCCTCCTGGGAAAGTAATGGGATAAACTCGGTTTCATCATCCACGATGTTCATCATATTGAATGGATAATCGGGATTCTGCGGCTGATTCATATATTTTTGGAGTAGTTTAGTGACAGACAACGTGTCAGTCACAAATGGGTGCTAAAGTTCGGAATGGCAAGTTCGAAATCCATGCCATGGGATAAAAACTGACAATCTGGTAACACGCGATTCAAACAATTCCATCCTTGCAACCGTTGCTTTACCATAAATGCCCGACTCCTGCTTAAATTTACTTTAGGATAATCAATATAAAAACCTCAATTATAAGTTATTATGGAATCAAGCAGCCTTCTTTCCCCGCCTGCTGAAATTGGGGGTTTGCCTAAAATGGACTACGTTTGCAGTGAATTTTCCATGTCACTTAGTCCGTTGTCCAACCGAATCCTTTCGATGGCAGAAAGCCAGACGATCGGAATGGCCAAAAAAAGCAGAGAGCTGGCCGCCCAAGGAATTGATGTCATCAATCTCAGTCTGGGTGAGCCCGACTTCGTAACACCCACCCATATCCGGGAGGCTGCTAAAAAGGCCATTGATGACGGCTTCACCTTTTACCCCCCGATTTCGGGCTTCTTGGAACTCCGAAAAGCGATTTCTGATAAATTCCGCCGAGAGAACGGCTTGACATTCGGAGTCGATCAGATTGTCGTTTCCACCGGAGCCAAACAGTCAATCGCCAATGTCGTGCTGAGCCTTGTGAATCCGGGCGATGAGGTAATCATTCCGCTTCCCTACTGGGTCAGCTATATCGAGATTGTCAAATTAGCTGAGGGCGTTACCGTGCCCATCAACACTACCCTGGAGAGTAATTTCAAAATGACAGCCGAGCAATTGGAGGCTGCCATCACTCCCAAATCCAAGCTGCTCATTTACTCCTCTCCCTGTAATCCGACCGGATCGGTTTTCACTCGCGATGAGTTGGCCTCCTTTGCTGAAGTCCTTCGAAAGCATCCTCACCTGTACGTGCTTTCCGACGAAATTTACGAACACATCAACTTCCTGGAAAAGCACGAGAGTATTGCCCAGTTCGAAGACATACGTGACCGGATCATCGTAGTGAATGGTGTTTCAAAGGGATATGCCATGACGGGTTGGCGGATCGGTTACATCGGCGCCTCCAAGGAAATCGCCGCTGCCTGCGATAAAATGCAGGGCCAATTCACTTCTGCTGCCTCTTCCATTGCACAAAAAGCGGCAGAAGCGGCGCTGAGCATGGACATTACCCCGACACTGGAAATGCAAAAAGCGTTTCATCGCAGACGCGACTTGGTGATCGGACTGATGAAAGACATTCCTGGCGTTCGACTCAATGACCCTCAGGGAGCCTTCTACATCTTTGCGGACATCCGCTCCTACCTTGGCTCCAGCAACGGCCAGCAGAAAATCCAGACCGCAACTGATTTATGCATGTATTTGCTGAACGAGGCACACGTTAGCGTGGTAACCGGCGAGGCATTCGGAGACCCATCCTGCATTCGGATCTCCTATGCTGCGGCAGACGATAAATTACGCGAAGCCATCCGACGTATCAAGGAAGCTTTAGCCAGACTGCACTGATATCATTACCGGATCCTGATCAACGGATTCTTTTCGAACTGCTTCATCGATGAATATGGCTTCCAACAAGAGCAAATCAGCAGTAGATAATGTCTTCCGAAAATTCGAGAACATGCGCGTCTTGGTTATCGGAGATGTGATGCTCGATTCCTACTTATGGGGAAAAGTGGACAGGATTTCTCCTGAAGCGCCCGTTCCGGTAGTCAGTATCACGAACAAAGAATATCGAATGGGTGGTGCTGCCAATGTGGCTATCAACCTCCAATCCCTGGGGGCTACGCCCCTGCTCTGCTCTGTGATAGGAAGCGACCTTAATGGAAGAAACTTCATCGACCTTATTCAGCAAGCCGGCATGCGACCAGACGGAATCGTTCAGAGCGCTGAACGACCCACTACGGTCAAGACGCGCGTCATCGGTAATAATCATCAGATGCTGAGAGTGGACGAAGAAGTCACTGGAGAGATTTCGCCCGCTGAAAGGAAACTCCTGTTCGACCGGATCAGAAGCTTCATCGAAAACAGTGAAGCCGATGTGATCATTTTCGAAGACTACGACAAGGGCGTCATTTCGCGTCAACTGATCGAACAAGTGGTCAAGTTGGCCCGTTCCAAAAAGATACCTGTGGCAGTCGATCCCAAGAAAAGGAACTTCGCCCACTATAAGAATGTCACGCTCTTCAAACCGAATCTGAAAGAGTTACGAGAGGGAATGAAATTGGACCTTGAAAAAGGGAATATGGAAGAACTCAAGCAAGCCGTACACCGGCTAGCTTCCACTAACGCTATCGATCATCTACTCTTGACACTGTCCGAACAAGGAGTATTGATCCATACCAATGGAACAAGCATCCATCTCCCAGCTCACGTACGAACCATCGCAGACGTATCAGGTGCCGGTGACACGGTGATCAGCGTTGCGGCGCTTTGCTTGGCAGCAGGAACAACTCCGTTCATGATGG
>JBJTRB010000293.1:0-14896 GCA_046075925.1 Bacteroidota bacterium
GCGTTCCACCGCATCGGTCCAAAGTTCTCTGGTGATGTATCCCATCTATACCTACGGCAGCGAAGAGCAACGCAAAAAATACCTACCCAAATTGGCATCGGGTGATATGATGGGCTGTTTCGGTCTCACCGAACCCGACCATGGTTCCAACCCGGGTGGCATGCTCACCAACATCAAAGACATGGGCGATCATTTCCTGCTCAACGGTTCGAAAATGTGGATCAGCAATGCCCCTTTCGCTGATATCGCCGTCGTGTGGGCAAAAGACGAGCAAGGCGTTATTCGCGGAGTGATCGTTGAAAGAGGAATGGCCGGATTCTCCACTCCTGAAACCCATGGCAAGTGGTCGCTCCGTGCCAGTGCCACCGGTGAATTGGTTTTCGACAACGTAAAAGTTCCCAAGGAGAACCTGCTGCCGAACGTGAAAGGCCTTAAAGGTCCGCTCGGCTGTCTGAACTCCGCTCGTTACGGCATCTCATGGGGAGCCATCGGTGCTGCGTTGGATTGCTACGATTCCGCGCTTCGCTATTCCAAAGAGCGCGTACAGTTCGGTCGACCCATCGGCGGATTCCAGTTGCAACAGAAGAAGCTCGCTGAAATGATCACGGAAATCACCAAGGCGCAACTGTTGACGTGGCGACTGGGTGTTTTGAAAAACGAAAACAGGGCTACGCCTGCTCAGATTTCCATGGCCAAGCGTAACAACGTCAACATGGCATTGGAGATCGCACGGGAAGCCCGTCAGATACACGGTGGAATGGGAATCACCGGCGAGTACCCGATCATGCGCCACATGATGAACCTTGAATCGGTCATCACCTACGAAGGCACGCACGATGTCCACCTGCTGATCACGGGACTCGATATCACCGGCATCAATGCGTTTGAATGATATCACTCAAGTCGTGAAGGGCATATGGTTGCTTTTACTGTTCGTGGCCGACGTCCAGCACCTGTCGGCTCAATCCAGCAACACTTCGACGGCTCCTGCTTCTTTACAAGTCGCCGTTCCTCCAGCAGGACTTACTCAACGCTGCCCGGATACTTTCACTTGGTCGCCGTCCAAACTTTTACCAGCAGGAGCTGAAACCGTCACATTAGAGGGAGATCCCGGCAAGGAAGGGATTTTCACCACACGGCTTCGATTGCCATCCAACTATCTGCTTCCACCGCACACGCATCCCAAAGATGAAAGGATTACCGTCCTGGAAGGAACCGTCTATGTCGGGTTCGGAGACTCGGTGAATGCGGATGAAGCAAAGGCCTTCGGTTCTGGCTGCTTCTACATCAACCCGACCGGCATGAGGCATTATGTTTTCACCAAGAGCGAGGGTGCAGTGGTTCAATTGTGCGGCCCCGGCCCGTGGGGAATCGATTTTATCCGCCATTAGGCGACTTTCGGTTTCAAAACGGCCTCAGTAGCTGCAGATTTGTTAATTTGCACTCCTTTTCAATCACTTTAGGACGTTCTTACGTGGAAATCAGGAGCAAACGTTGGGCATTAAAACCGCAGGCCGACCCCGGTCGGGCGGAGGCGTTGGCGGCTGAATTGAAAATCAGTCCGGTCCTTTCCAACTTATTGATTCAGCGCGGGGTGACGACCTTTGAAGAGGCCCGTCATTTTTTCCGCCCTTCACTGGACAACCTACACGATCCCTTCCTGATGAAGGACATGGACAAGGCGGTCGATCGTTTGAACAAAGCGATCCTCGGTGGCGAAAAAATACTTGTGTATGGCGACTACGACGTGGATGGTACCACCAGCGTAGCCCTGGTGTATTCCTTCATCCATTCCTTTTACGAGCAGGTCGATTTTTATCTGCCCGATCGTTATAAGGAGGGCTATGGCGTATCCACACAAGGAATCGATTTCGCACGCGACAACGGCTTTACACTCATCGTTGCGCTCGATTGCGGCATCAAAGCCATCGATAAAGTCGACTATGCGCGGAAGAATGGCATCGATTTCATCATCTGCGACCACCACCGGCCCGGCGATGAATTGCCTGCTGCCGCTGCCGTGCTCGACCCCAAACGCGCTGACGATACGTTTCCATTCGATGAATTATCGGGATGCGGCATCGGATTCAAATTGATTCAAGGGTACGCGGCACGCTTTGAAATGCCGGTAGAACAGATTTACCAATATCTCGACCTGGTAGCTATCAGTACCGCTGCTGATATCGTCCCGATCGTCGGTGAAAACCGGATACTGGTACACTTCGGATTGCAACGACTGAATGCCCGTCCGCGCCATGGTGTCGAAGCGATCCTCAATCTCAGCAAAGTAGAGAAGCAACCTTTCCAGGAAAAAGACGGCACGGTCGTGCAGCGGTACAATCTCTCGGTAAGCGATTTGGTTTTCACAATCGGTCCGAGAATCAATGCCGCAGGCCGGATCCACGATGCGCGCCATGCCGTGGAATTGCTAATCTCCCCCAACAGCGCCGAAGCATTGGCGAATTCCATCCGGATCAACGAGCACAATACCGAACGGAAAAGCCTTGATGTGAAAATCACGCAGGAAGCGTTGTCCATCATCGATGAAGATGCTCAGTTCGCCGGGAAGAAAACCACGATCCTTTTCCGACCCGATTGGCACAAAGGAGTCATCGGTATCGTCGCGTCACGACTCATGGAGCGGTATTACCGTCCCACCATCGTCTTCACCGAATCGAATGAGATGGTCACAGGCAGTGCCCGTTCCGTGAAAGATTTCGACATCTACAATGCCATCGAGTCCTGCTCCGATTTATTGGAACAGTTCGGCGGACACATGTATGCTGCCGGACTGACCCTTCGCAGAGAAAACCTGGAACGATTCACACATCGCTTTGAAGAGATTGTCGGATCGACCATCGAAGACCGCATGTTGATCCAGGAAATCGAAATCGATGCTGATCTGCATTTGAGCGAAGTGTCCCCTTCTTTCTTTTCCATCCTCCGGCAATTCGCTCCCTTCGGTCCTGGTAATTTGAATCCGGTATTCCGCACCGAGAATGTGCGCGACACCGGCATGTCCCGCATCGTCGGTAACAATCATTTGAAACTGAATCTGGCCGAAGACGAAAACACCCGTTTCGGAATCGAGGGCATCGCTTTTCAAATGGGACAATTCCATCCGTACATCTCCCGCCGTATTCCGTTCGATATCTGTTATGCGATCGAGGAGAATACGTACAACGGTCGCACCACACTCCAGTTGAACGTAAAAGACATCAAAGTGCATTGATATCAGATGAAAACAAAGCAGGGACCTATCAGGCCCCTGCTTCCGGATTCACTATGAACATCAACGCACTGGTGCGAACCCCTGCAAGTCAGAGTCAACAGTAACTGGCTTTCTTCCCTCCAGTTCGCACAACAAACAATCTTTATAGTCGGGCCTGATGACAGGCATGGTTGGAGTAGGACGGGTATCGTCGGCGCGCAGGTAGATGATCGTTGGAGACTTCGCGGTAAAAGACCTGGTACGGGCGACTGCATTTTCCGCTGGATTGATCTCGCCAGCCACCTCCTCCGTAGACGGAGCTGTGCGGTCGTCTAACTTGGTCAACGTCGTTTGACCTTTTGATTCGCTGATGGGTGCTATTCCTTCCTCCTTACTGCAGGAGGTGGAGAGTAAACCGATCAAGGCGATGCCTGCGATTGCAGAGAAGTTGCGGAGGGAGAGGATCTCTTTCATGGCTTTTTTGTTTTGTTGTTGTTCGATGTATCGTGATGTTCTGATACAAGGATACACTGCAGAGCAGGGTAAGTCATCCGTCGATGAACGATCGGTGCCAGTCAACGGAGAAGTGGCGGGTAATGTCGGATAGCTGGAAAAGGGGGTGTCGCTTACGACTGGCGCTCCTGTTTGCTCAATGCTTCCATGATGGAAGTGATCAGGCTGAGAAGCATACTGAAAAAGAGAGCGGTCCAGAATCCATCCACGGAAAAACCGGGTACGATGCGTGCAGCCAGGAGGATGATCAACGCATTGATCACCAGCAAGAACAGACCGAAGGAGAAGATGGTGACTGGTATCGTCAGTACGACCAGGATCGGTTTGATGACGGCATTGAGAAGTGATAAGACAAAGGCCACCATCACCGCAGTCAAGGCGTCTTTGATGTGAACTCCGGGCAGAATGAAGGAGGTGAAAATGACTGCAAGGGAACTGACAACCAGCCGTGTAAGGAATCGCATCTTCAAATGTACTCTATTGTGTTGGATATTAGGCTTTAACAAGTGCCTCAAGACCATGCTTTCTTGTAAAACTTACTTAAATTTATTCCCTCAAATCAAGAACCGTTATGAGTAACGACCAAATGGGAGGGACAAAGTTTTACAACAACGTCCTTTCTACATTCGATAAGGCGGCTGCGTTCACGGACATCGAGCCCGGATTGCTCCACCAGATCAAGATCTGTAACAGTACCTACAAGTTCTACTTCCCTGTCGAAATGGATGGTAAGGTGCAAGTGGTTGAAGGAATCCGTGTCCAGCACAGTCATCACAAGTCGCCCACCAAGGGTGGCATCCGCTACAGCGAGATGGTCGACGAGGATGAAGTGAAGGCACTCGCCACCTTGATGACCTTCAAGTGCGCCGTCGTGGACGTTCCTTTCGGCGGAGCCAAAGGCGGTATCAAGGTGAATCCTTCGCAACTTTCAGTGCGTCAACTGGAGCGCGTTACCCGTCGCTACACCACCGAACTCATCAAGAAAAGTATGATCGGTGCTGCTATCGATGTTCCTGCTCCTGACTACGGCAGCGGTCCGCGCGAGATGGCGTGGATAGCCGATACGTATGCTACATTCCGCTACGATGATCTCAACGCGTTGGGTTGTGTGACCGGTAAGCCGCTCGGACAGGGCGGTATCCAGGGTCGCACGGAAGCAACCGGTCAGGGTGTGTTTTATGGCATCCGCGAAGCCATGCGTAATGCGGACGACATGAAAGCACTTGGTCTTACGCCAGGTATCGAAGGCAAACGCGTCATCGTTCAGGGACTCGGTAATGTGGGCTATTACTCCGCTAAATTCTGTACCGAAGGTGGCGCCACTGTAGTAGGCATCGCTGAGCGTGAAGGTGGAATATACAATGCAAAAGGATTGGACATCGAAGCGGTATTCAAACACCGCAAAGAGACCGGCTCCATCCTCAATTTCCCCGGTGCTACCAACGTAGCGAACGGCATGGAAGTGCTTGAAATGGATTGTGAAGTGTTGATTCCTGCCGCACTTGAAAACCAGATCACCAAAGACAATGCTCCTCGACTCAAGGCTAAAATCATTGCTGAAGGTGCGAATGGACCGGTCACCAAGAATGCAGAAGATATTCTCCTGGAGCGTGGCATCATGATCATCCCCGATCTGTTCCTGAACGCAGGAGGTGTCACCGTCTCTTATTTCGAGTGGCTCAAGAACCTTTCACACGTTCGCTTCGGTCGTATGGAAAAGCGCTTCCAGGAAATGTCGAACCTCAAGCTGCTCTCCACCATCGAGAACATCACTGGTAAATCGCTGAATCCGAGCGAACGTAAAATCCTCACCCACGGTGCAGACGAGATCGATCTGGTCCGTTCGGGCTTGGAGGAAACCATGATCTTCGCATACAATGAGATCCGCTCCATCTTGCATCAGAATCCTAAGATCGGCGACTTGCGTACCGCAGCCTTTGTCAGCGGCATCCGCAAATTGGGCGTATCGTATGAGTCACTTGGCATCTTCCCATAAGGGTCATTGCCATCCATGAAAAAGGCCGGAAGTTATTCCGGCCTTTTTTTGTGAGTTCGTTTGAAGGATCAGATGATCAGCATCGCGTCGCCGTAGCTGTAGAAGCGGTACTTCTCTTTCATAGCCACTTTGTAAGCGTGCATCACATGGTCATATCCACCGAAAGCGGCTACCATCATCAGCAGTGTCGACTCAGGCATGTGGAAATTGGTGATCATGCAATTGGCGATGGAGAAATCGTACGGCGGGAAAATGAATTTGTTCGTCCAGCCATCATAAGGCTTGAGTTCGCCCTGGGTTGAAACGGATGTCTCGATGCCACGCATCACCGTCGTACCGACTGCACAGATACGCTTCTTGGCTGCTTTTGCTTTGTTCACCGCATCACAACAATCCTGAGGAACGATGACCTGTTCGGAATCCATCTTGTGTTTGGTAAGGTCTTCCACTTCGACAGGACGGAACGTGCCGAGACCTACGTGCAAAGTCATTTCCGGGAAATGGACACCTTTCAGTTCCAAGCGCTTTACCAGTGGCATGCTGAAGTGCAAACCTGCAGTAGGTGCAGCAACGGCTCCTTCATGACGTGCGAAAACCGTTTGATAACGGTGCTCGTCTTCCGGCTCCGCTTTACGCTTGATATACTTTGGAAGTGGCGTGTGTCCCAGCGACATCATCGTGCGCTTGAATTCATCGTAAGGACCATCGAAGAGAAAACGTAAAGTACGACCGCGGGAGGTGGTGTTATCGATCACCTCGGCTACCAACATGTCGTCGTCGCCGAAGTAAAGTTTGTTACCGATTCGGATTTTGCGGGCAGGATCCACCAATACGTCCCAGAGTCTGCTTTCGCGATTGAGCTCGCGCAGCAGGAACACTTCGATCTTGGCTCCGGTCTTTTCTTTGTTGCCATACAGACGTGCTGGAAACACCTTCGTGTTGTTCACGATCATGGCATCTCCGTCATCGAAATAATTCAGGATATCGTGGAATTTCTTGTGCTCGATCTTACCGGTTTTCCTGTCCAACACCATCATTTTGGCATCCTCGCGGTTCTTTGCAGGATGGGTGGCGATCAAGGCTTCCGGAACGCTGAATTTAAACTGGGATAGTTTCATGATTAGGGTAGAAAGGGTGCGATTCCTGATTTTGGAGACCGCTGAAAATCAATTGAGGGCGGCAAATATACTACCCCCATACCCCCCTTGTAAAGGATTTGAGCATAAATATTTGCTGCCCCGATTATGGGTTTAATACTATGAAAATCAGTTTTTTAAGAATCAAAGGAGGAAGGAGATACCGCTTCCTCAACCTGATAATTCCCGATACGGGTCCGCCGAAGTGCCGACAAGTAGGCACCACAACCCATCGCTTGGCCGAAGTCGTTGGCGAGCGACCGTATATAAGTCCCTTTGCTGCAAACTACCCTGAAATGTACCTCTGGAAGCAGGATACCGGTGATTTCGAAGACCTTGATATGGACTTCCTTGGGCTTAATAGCAACCGGCTCTCCCTTTCGTGCCAACTCGTACGCTCTTCGTCCATCCACTTTCACGGCGGAGTGAGCCGGAGGCAGTTGAAGCTGAACGCCGGTAAACTGTTCTACGGTCGAAAGGATAATGGATTCGGTCACGCCTTCCAGCGGACGGAAATCTTCCGGTTGCGACTCCAGATCGAACGTCGGAGTAACAGCTCCCAAAACCATGGTTCCTGTGTATTCTTTTTCCTGCGATTGAATTTCAAGAATCCGTCGCGTTTTCGGACCAGTGCAGAGAATCAGTAGCCCTGTGGCCAACGGATCAAGTGTTCCTGCATGACCCACCTTCAGTTTTTTCTTCAGAGATCGTCGAGCAGCGGGATCGGGATTGTCTTTCAGAATGCCATCCAACAGTTTCCTCTTTATCCGATGAACCGCATCAAAGGAGGTCCAGCGTAATGGTTTATCCACTAAAAGGATTCGACCCTCAGTAAGATCGATCGAGGTAATCGTGTTCATACCATCTGCAACGGTATGCCGAGGAAATAGAGTAGCAACAAAGCAAGTCCGACCACGATGCGATAGTAGCCGAATACCCTGAATCCATGGCGGGTGAGGTAACCGATAAAACCGCGGATCGCCAGCATGGCTACGATGAAGGCGATCACATTGCCGATGACCAGCAACACCATCTGGTCGGAAGTGAATCCGTCTCCTGATTGGTAGAAATCGAAAAGGTCTTTTACAGTGGCCGCGAACATGGTTGGAACGGCAAGGAAGAAGGAGAATTCCGCTGCGGCTTGTTTGTTGAGTCGCTGTGTGAGTCCGCCGATGATGGTAGCAGCAGAGCGCGACACTCCGGGCGCCATGGCAATCACCTGGAAACAACCGATGAGAAAGGCTTTCCTATCGCTCGTCAACTCTTTCTCGCCACGTTCTTCGGCTGCATGGAACCATCTATCAAGGAAGAGGAACAGGATTCCGCCGGCCAGTAGCATCACCGCCACTACCATCACGTTTTCCAATAGCAGGTCGATCTGTTTCTTGAAAAGCAATCCGGCAATGACTGCAGGGATGAAAGCGATGATAAGACGCAGGTAAAAACGGAAGGTCGCAGACCAGTCGTTGGAACGCGGAAGGAATTTTTTCCAATACAATACGACCACGGATAGAATGGCTCCGAACTGGATGGCAACCGTGAAGGTCTTGGTGAAATCCTCTTTCGCAATTCCCATCACCGAGGAGGCGATGACCATGTGGCCAGTCGAAGAAATCGGAAGGAACTCAGTAATGCCTTCGATGACAGCCAGCACGATGGCTTGCAGCAAATCCATGGATGTGGAATTAGGGGTGATATCAATGGGATAGACCGCATCAGCGGTCGCTGCCGTCAATCCTTCGGCTTGCGTACGATCGCGAACACTTCGATGACGAACCCGGCCACAACCATCAAAGGAGCGATGGTGATTCGGCGGGTACTGAAGACCTCTGCGTTCCAGACGGCCGGATCTTCGCCACCACCACCCGTCATCAACAGGAAGCCGATGAAGATCACAACAATTCCTACCAGCATGAGCAGGTAGTTCTCTTTTCCGAACGCGAAATCGGTGACCTGTTTTGGAGTTTCTTTCTTCGCCATGGCAGCGTGGTTATTGGGAAGCAAAGATAGGGTTTCAAGGCCGGTGTGCAAGCACCCTTGAATCAGTAAAGTTCTTCGCTTCGCATGCGCAGATAACGGTTCACGGCGAATAAAGTGCTTACGCCGGACAAAAACACCCCTGCCAGTAATACCCCGCCGAAAAGCAGGGATAGGTCTTTTAGCTGCGAAAATTGTCCCAACTCAGGAAACTTGACGGAAATGAGATACAGCACGCAGGAAAGCAACAGGATGGCACCGACGGCCGACAAGCAGCCGTATATCATGCTCCGTAACAGAAACGGCCGCCGGATGAACGACCGGGTTGCACCGACCAGTTGCATGCTTTTGATAAGGAACCGACTGGAAAAAAGAGAAAGCCGGATGGTATTGTTGATCAAGGTGAGTGCGATCAGCAGCAGCAAGAGACAGAAAACAGAAAGCGCGATCGCAATGGTATCGAAGTTCCGCTGCAGCCGGTCCACCTGGGTCCTCTGATAGACTACTTCCTGCACCAACTCCTCGTTTGCTGCAAGGTAGTCGCGCACCTTCTCCAGGGAATCGGCGCTCGCGTAGTCCGCCTTGACGGCAACATCCAGTGAGGCGGGCAGGGGATTGGATTCAAGCATGGAGAAAGCATCTTCTCCGAGTTCTTTTTTCAAGCTGTCCAATGCCTGCTCTTTTGAGACATACTTTACAGACTTGGTGAAGGGGGCGTCGGTGATCAATTGGTGCAGGGCATTCACCTCTGCCGGCTGGATTTCATCCTTCAGGAAAACCGTCAGCTCGACGTGTTCTTTGATGTAATCGGAAAACTTTCGGGCATCAATGACCAAAAGCCCGAGCAAACCAACCATGAACAGCACCAGCCCGATGCTGATTGCAGCCGGCAAGAAAGAGGTGCGATGTCGTCGGGTCGCTGAAGTGGATCCGCTGGTCATGGAAAACAAAGGTAATTTCGTTTGTGACCACTGGCGAGCAGTACGTGCCGTCTTTTTATCACAATTCTCAACAATGTACACCACAGGACAAGATGAAGTCCTGCTCCTCCGCGTCGTTCGACCTCCCGTCGTTATTTCCTATCTTCGTCACCCTACCACACCATGGAATACGACTTCAGAGCGATAGAAAAGAAATGGCAGAAAATCTGGCAGGAACAAGGTACTTACCGAGTCGAGCCGGATCCTGAAAAGCCCAAGTGCTACGTGTTGTACATGTTTCCGTACCCGTCGGGTGCCGGATTGCATGTCGGTCACCCGCTGGGTTATATCGCATCCGACATTTATGCTCGGTATAAGCGACTGAAGGGCTTTAATGTGCTCCATCCAATGGGGTACGACGCCTTTGGTCTGCCTGCTGAGCAATACGCCATCCAAACAGGTCAGCATCCTGCAGTCACTACCGAGCAGAACATCAAACGGTACCGGGAGCAACTCGACAATATCGGTTTCTGCTACGATTGGTCCCGTGAGGTACGTACCTGCGATCCTACTTATTACAGGTGGACGCAATGGATTTTTCTCCAGTTGTTTGATTCCTGGTATGACCCGGAGCTCCAAAAGGCACGTCCAATCACCACGCTGATCAACCGCTTCGAACTGCAAGGATTTTCCGGTAGCGACGATTCGTTGTTGACGGGCGACATGGAACATTCCATCGCTTCATTCAGTGCCACTGACTGGAATCGTTTTTCTGAAAAAGAGAAAAGCGATATCCTGATGAACTTCAGACTTGCCTATCTGGGTGATGCATGGGTGAATTGGTGTCCTGCATTGGGAACCGTTCTGGCGAACGATGAGGTGAAAGATGGCGTTTCCGAGCGAGGCGGTCATACGGTCGAACGAAAACAAATGCGTCAGTGGAGCATGCGCATCACTGCCTATGCTCAACGTCTGTTGGATGATCTCGAAATCATACAATGGAGCGACTCCATCAAGGAGCACCAGCGAAATTGGATCGGCAGGTCCGAAGGCTGCAGTGTGTTTTTCAACGTCGAGGGTAGTAAACAAACCATCGAAGTATTCACTACACGTCCCGATACGCTATTTGGAGTTTCGTTCGTAACCTTAGCTCCAGAGCATCCACTGGTCGATGAACTGACCACCTCCGATTGCCGCGCCGCTGTCACAGCCTACGTCGATACGGCTAAGAACAAGACGGAGCGTGAACGTCAGGCGAGCAAGACCGTCAGCGGCTGCTTCACCGGTGCATACGTGCTTCATCCCTTTTCCGGACGAAAAGTTCCGGTGTGGGTGGGCGAATATGTCTTGGCCGGTTACGGAACAGGTGCGGTCATGGCCGTTCCTGCACATGATGCACGCGATCACGCATTCGCCAGTAAATTCGACCTGCCGATATTGCAGGTCGTGCAAGCACCCGATGGTTGGGATATCCAACGTGAGAGTTGGGATGCGAAGGAGGGCGTGTGTGTTCATTCCGAGTTCTTGAATGGGTTGACGGTTCCACAGGCGATCACCAAAATGGTTTCCGAGGTGGAAAGCAGAGGTTTTGGAAAAGGGAAAATCAATTTCCGCTTGCGTGATGCCGCATTCGGTCGGCAACGTTATTGGGGAGAACCCATTCCCATTTTCTACAAGGACGGTGTGCCCTGCGCCTTACCCGATTCCCGCTTACCCTTGGTGCTGCCGGAGATTGACAAATTCCTTCCCACGGAAACAGGTGAACCACCGCTGGCACGCGCTACCGGATGGGAGTACGAAGGTCATCCCCTTGAAACCACCACCATGCCCGGCTGGGCAGGATCATCGTGGTACTTTCTACGTTACATGGACCCCGCCAATCAAGCAGCCTTCGCTTCCAGCGAGGCGGTCAATTACTGGGGCGACGTCGACCTTTACATCGGAGGCTCCGAACATGCCACCGGACATTTACTCTACGTACGTTTCTGGACCAAGGTCCTTTTCGATCTCGGACACATCCCCGTGAAGGAACCAGCCTACCGACTGGTCAATCAAGGAATGATACAAGGAAGATCCAATTTCGTTTACCGTGATAAGAGTTCTGGAAAGTTCATCTCATCGAATCTGAAAGATGGTCATGATACCATGGCCTTGCATGTGGATGTGAATATCGTGGACAGTGATGTGCTGGACATCGAAAAGTTCCGCGCATGGCGTTCGGAATACGCTCAGGCCGAATTCGAATTGGAGGATGGTAAATACATCTGCGGCTCCGAGGTGGAGAAGATGTCCAAATCGAAGTGGAACGTTGTCAACCCGGATGATATGATCGAGCGGTATGGTGCCGATTGCTTCCGATTGTACGAGATGTTCCTTGGACCTATCGAACTTTCCAAACCTTGGAATACGAGCGGCATTACCGGCACATCCGGATTTTTACGCAAGTTCTGGAGGCTTTATCATCAGGGTGGAGCTTTTCAGGTAACGGATCAGTCAGCCGGAAAACAGGAACTCAAGGCGCTTCATAAGCTCATCAAGCGCATCCAGGACGACATGGAACGTCTCTCGTTCAACACCTCGGTGAGTGCTTTCATGATTTGCGTCAACGAGCTTACCGACTTGAAATGCACTTCGCGTCAGGTGCTCGAACCGTTGGTCGTGTTGCTGGCACCTTTCGCACCCCACCTGGCGGAAGAGGTATGGCATGCAATGGGTCACCGGACCAGTGTCACGCGTGCTGATTTTCCAGTGTTGAAGGAAGAGTACCTTGTCGAGCAGGCATTCGCATATCCCATTTCCGTGAACGGAAAAACCAAACTGAATCTGGAGTTGGCTTTGACACTCAGCAAAGAGCAGGTCGAAGAAGAAGTGTTGAAGGCCGATGAGGTGCTCCGACTGCTGGATGGGAAACCCCCTAAAAAAGTCGTGGTGGTTCCCGGACGCATCGTCAACATCGTCGTGTAAATCTTATCCTGTTTACTATTAGCCCGTTAATGGGGAACTGAACAGCAAATTTGCTTCGAAACCGGGGATTTTTGCTAAGTTTGAACACAGAAAACGGTACCTGTTGCCGTTTTTCAAACACCCACCATGAACCAACTGGAACAACATATCGAGGCCCTCATTTTCTGTTCGGAACAAAGCCTTGGAATCGACGAAATCGCTGCATCCTTGAAGCTCAGTTACGGCTGGGAATTGACCGAAGAGGAAATCCTGACGTGTATCGCTTCCATCAAGGAAAAGTACACGGACGAGCGTTTCTCTTTCGAGTTGGCCGAGATTTCTGATGGTTTCCAGTTCCTTACCAAGAAGGATTTTTATCCGACCATCAACGCGCTGATCCAGCACAAGGCCAAGAAAAAATTGTCCGTTGCCCAGATGGAAACACTTTCCATCATCGCTTACAAGCAGCCGATCTCCCGCACTGAAGTGGAACATATTCGTGGAGTGAATTGCGATTACGCCGTCCAGAAATTGTTGGAGAAAGAACTCATCAGCATCTCCGGTAAAAGCGACGGTCCTGGTCGACCGATCCTTTACACCACCAGCGATAGTTTCATGGATTACTTCGGTATCAAGTCGGTGAAAGACCTTCCTCAGCTGCGCGATATCCAGGTCGAGTCGAACGAAATCGGCCAGCCTGCTGACTACGTTGATGCTGTTGAAGAAAAACAAGTCGAAGCGGAGGTTACTGCTGAAGTTGCAGATGTGACCATGACGACGGTTGATGCAGTGACCGATCTGGTCGAAACAGAGGAGGAGCGTGAAATCCTTTCACCTATGGCCGAGACCGGACACCTCGACGAATCCGATTTGGAATTACGCGACCGCCGTCAGATTTTCATGGATAATCAGCAAGCCGAAACCGATGATGCTGAGGTCGACGACCAAGTCCATGGTCATGACGGAATCGACTCCTGATTCCTGTTTTTCAAAGCAACCCGCCATTCCTTTTCTGTGGCATGGATGTTGGAACCTGCTTCCTATGTCCTTTCCCCGACTATTCATCGCCTGTCTATTTTTTTTCAGCTCCCCGATCTTCGCACACGCGCAGGCTTCATTGAGAAGCATTTCGAATGATGCATTCAGGCCCGGAGAGAAACTTTCCTACCGGGTACACTACGGATTCATCGATGCGGGAACCGCACAGCTGGAGGTCGCATCCAATACCACCAAGATCGGACCTCGTGAATGCTATCATGTGATCGGAACGGGTCGATCAGTCGGGGCGTTCGATTGGTTTTTCAAAGTCCGCGACCGCTACGAAAGCTTCGTCGATGTCGAAGCCCTGGTTCCATGGTTGTTCCTGCGCAATATCAGTGAGGGCGGCTACGAGAAAACCCAGAAGGTCATCTTCAGCCAGTACTTGGATTCCGTCGCCAGTGAAAAGAAAACGATTTCGGTTCCGGACAATACACAGGACCTTATTTCCGCTTTTTATTATGCACGTACCATTGATTTTTCCAGTGCCACCACCGGACAGGTTTTTCCGATCACCGGATACTTGGATGATGAGACCATCCCGCTCAGCATCCGTTTCATCGGAAGGGAGAATATCCAGACGCGTTTCGGTACGTTTCGCTGCATCAAGTTACGACCGATGTTGCAAGAGGGGAGAGTGTTCAAGGAAAACGAGGATATGACCGTCTGGATCAGCGACGACAAGAACAAGATTCCTATCCGGGTGCAAACCGACATTCTGGTCGGTTCGATCAAGATGGACATCACCGGATTCGAGAACCTCTTGCATCCTCCCGCTGTTTTCGGTAAGAAGTGATTTACATCCTGCGCATCTATCCGCGCAGTTTCTCTCTTTTTTGCTGTTTCGACTTTTTTGAAATTGTCAAATATTGACACAACCTCTTGAAATCTTGCTTATGACAAATTTTGACACTTTAAACATGCAAAGGAAATCGGAACGCTTGTTCCGGATTTATCAGCGGTTGAAGACCGTTCCACAGACCATCGACGAATTGTATCGGTGGGCACAGCAGGCCGACCTTGAAATCGGCCGTCGCACCCTGTACCGTTATCTCGAGGAGTTGGAGGTGTCCATGAACGAACCTGGCTTCGAGCTGGTGGTCACGAACAACGACTCCAAGGAGCGCCGCTGGCACGTCGTGAAGACAAAACGTACGACAGA
>JBJTRB010000294.1:0-8991 GCA_046075925.1 Bacteroidota bacterium
CTGGACGAGTATACACGGGAGGCGCTACCAAATCGTCCTGGAAGCTGTCAGAAAGCGCTACGCCCAAGCCGATTTCGAATGCGCAGATACCGATGGCCATTGCCAGGGTGACGGACGACATCCACGGCATACCGAAAACGACGAAGTACTCGTCCAGCTTGTAGGAAAAACCGAGTGGGTCGTTGGCCTTGATGAATCCGGAAAAGATGAACAGTGCACCGACCAACAGGCGGGAGATCTGAGCGATAACCTTCATGGCGTATGTGAAAGGATGGTTAGCTGACGGCTTCCTCCGACAACTTGATCAGTGCGAAGGCAGCGTAATTGATGATATCGTAATAGTTGGCAGGCACACCCTCACTGATGAGTGTCTTCCCGTCATTGTCTTCGATTTGTTTGATCCTTAACAATTTCATCAGGATCAAATCGGTCATGGAGCTTGTACGCATTCCTCTCCAAGCCTCACCGTAGTCGTGGTTCTTGTTCTCCATCAATCGCTTCGCCTCCGACACATGACGGTCAAAATGATTCACCACGTCCTTCTCTGGCATCTCCATCTCGGTTTCCGCCCCCAATTCCGACTGGATCAGAGCGATGACGGAGTAATTGATGATTCCGATGAACTCGGTTTCTATTCCCTCATCCACTCTTCTACTCCCCTTTTCCTCTATGCTCCTGATGCGCTGGGCCTTGATGAAAATCTGATCTGTGATGGAACTCACGCGTAAAATCCTCCAGGCCGTTCCATAATCTTTCATCTTCTTGAGAAAGATATCTTTGCAGCGACCCATTTGCTGATCGAAGGCTGCACTGGTTGGAAGTCCGGACATATTCATGGAGGAAACGGTCTCAAGCGCAGCTACTTCTGCCATACCGTGTTGAAGTGGTTTCGTCACCAAGTGAAGGTCTTTTGAAAGGCAACCTGATAGCCCGAAATGGCTATCGATTGATAGCTACGAAGATACACAGATTCGATGAATCACCTGCTAAACGTCCGTGGAAGACTGTTGGATTTATCAACACCAGCGGTCATGGGAATCCTCAATGTCACGCCTGATTCCTTCCACGATGGCTCCCTTTATTCCGACACGGATGCAGCCGTTTCCCATGCCGAACGGATGGTTGCAGAGGGCGCTGCCATTATCGATATCGGTGCCCAGTCGACCCGGCCGGGAGCCGATTACCTGGATGCGGAAACCGAATGGCAACGTATCCACAAGCTAATTCCTTTGTTGGTCAAAAAATATCCGGAGGTGGTCTTTTCCATCGACACGTTCCATGCGGAGGTAGCAAGAAGGTCGGTTCTGGAAGGATGCGCTATCGTCAATGACGTGTCAGGAGGAACGCTCGACAGCAACATGTTCGAAACGATCGCTTCACTCCAGGTACCCTATGTACTGATGCACATGAAAGGCGTTCCGGCCGATATGCAATCGGATCCCCGATACGATGATGTCATCAGGGAGGTTTTCGATCACTTCGCTCAGAAAACACATGCACTGCGACAGGCCGGAGTCAGGGATATCATCATCGACCCGGGGTTCGGTTTTGGAAAAACCATCGATCATAATTACCAGCTGCTTCGGGGCATGAAGATTTTTTGTGAATTGGATTGTCCGGTCCTCGCAGGCGTTTCCAGAAAATCGATGATCAACAAAGTCCTTGGCATTTCTCAAAAGGAGGCACTCAATGGTACGACAGTTCTGAATACGATCGCTCTGCTGAATGGCGCCTCGCTGCTACGTGTGCATGATGTCCGACAAGCGGTGGAAGCCATCCGCCTTACACAAGCCATGTTGAAAGCATGAGAAATTCGAGATTCAGGTCGTCGATGGTAATGGAACTTTGACGACCTTGTGTCAACGATGGACCTCTTTCACATAGGCTTCCTTTCGGTCAGGTTGATCGACATCATCGACATCCTGCTCGTCACTTTTTTACTGTTCCGTCTGTACCAATTGCTTCGCGGAGGTGTTGCCATCAACATCTTCATCGGACTTCTCACCGTTTACGCGCTTTACTGGATCTGCGTGAAAGTCCTTGACATGGAGTTGCTAGGGACCTTACTTGGCCAATTCATCAACCTCGGTTTCATCGCTTTGATCGTGGTCTTTCAACAAGAGATCAGACGTTTCTTGATCGTCCTGGGCACCAACAACATCCTGACCAAGTCAAGCCTGACCAGAAAACTACTGCCCTGGAATTGGACATCCAAAGGCATCAGACAATTGGATATCGGAGCCATCGTCAAAGCTTGCCGGCAGATGTCGAAAGACAAAACCGGCGCCATCATCGTTTTGGCAAAATCATCCGAATTGAAGTACTATTCCGGCACGGGTGATTTTATGAACGCGGTGATCACCCAGCGACTTATCGAAAGTATCTTTTTCAAAAACTCCCCCTTGCACGATGGCGCCATCATCATCGTGAACAATCGCATCAAAGCCGCGCGCTGCGTGCTGCCCGTTACCGAAAACGTGGACCTCCCTGCTCATCTTGGCATGCGCCACCGTGCAGCGATAGGAATCACCGAACAAAGCGACGCTATCGCCATTGCCGTTTCGGAAGAGACCGGGGAAATCGCTTACGCAAAAGAGGGAGAAATCCGACTGAACGTCCGCGTCGATGAACTCGAGCGGATGCTCGCAGAGGAATTCACGACCTGATCCGTTTCAATCCTGTTTGGCTGAATCCAAACGCAGTTCGAACGACTTGATCAAGTCCTCGTCCGACATTCCGGTCTGAAGTTGCATCCTGGACACTTCGGCTGATCCCGCCAGCGGATGGTCAGGATAAGCATTCAAAAAAGCACTGTACGCTTTGATGGCTTCGTCTTTCGCGCCCATTCGCTGGTCAAACAGAAATGCCCGCATGAACAACGCTGCAGGCGCCTTCGGACTAACCGGATGAGCCGCCAACAAACTGTCGTAACAGCGTAACGAATAATTGAAATTGCCAATGCCCTGTGATAAATCAGCAGCCCTGAAAAGGAATTCCGGTGCCAGAGAATCGTTCCTGAATTTTTCAGCAAAGGCTACATAACGGGCACATAACGCAGCCGCCCTGGCTGAGTCCGGTGCAAGTGATGAATCTGACATCAATTGCTGTTCTTCGGTAGCGATCAACTCCTTCTCTTTTTCCGGCCCTGGACTGCACGAAACAGCGAACAGAAGAGAAAGGACAAGCAGATTATTTTTCATGATTGTTTACTGAGTAAAGGAATCACTTACGGATGGGAAATCGCATCTTATAGTCGACCGAGACCTTCCCTTTCGATATGTCATCCAACCGTTTCTGAAGGAGCCTGCGACGCAAGGGCGAAATCCTGTCGATGAAAAGCATGCCTTCGATATGGTCGTACTCATGCTGGATGATACGCGCAGGTACACCGCTATACGTTTCTTTGCGAAAATTCCAATCACGATCATAATACTCGATATGAATGGTCTCCTTACGCGAAACATCCTCTCTGAGCCTTGGAATACTCAGGCAACCCTCGCCTAATTTCCACAATTCGCCCTCCTCCGAACGAATGATCGGATTGATGAAGGCACCCTTCAAATCGGCAGCCGCTTCATCCTCATCCGCATAAGGCGTCCCATCGATCACGAACAAGCGGATCGACAATCCGATTTGCGGGGCAGCCAAGCCCACGCCATCAGCGCGATACATGGTTTCAAACATATCATCGATCAACTGATCCAATTCAGGATAGTCTTTCGAAATTTCTGTTCCGGCTTTACGAAGCACGGGGTCGCCGTAGGCGACAATTGAACGTATCATGAATTCAGTCTCGTCTGGTTTCCATCCAGGATTGCAATATCAATACGGCGCTCACCTGGTCGACCAATCCCTTGTCTCTCCTCTCCATTTTCCGGACTCCGGAATCAATCAGCGAACGCTGCGCTAATTTAGAAGTAAATCGCTCATCAATTCGATCGATCGGAATAGCAGGATATTCCCGCTTCAGCCTGGCAACGAACTCCTCCACTGCAGGGGCTGATTCAGAGGGTGAATTATCGCTTTGCCGGGGATCACCGACGACGAACCGATCGACCTGTTCGTCAACCAGGTATTTTTTCAAAAATGGAAAAACCTCATGGACCATGACCGTTCCCACCGCTGTGGCGATGATCCCATTCGGATCCGTCGCCGCAATGCCAACCCGCTTAGTGCCATAATCGAATGCCAATACCCGTCCCATTTCTGTGCAAAGATAAGGTCCCTTGGCAATGGAATTTTCAGGCCAACACCTTTTCTTTGCTATCAGAAAAATGAACATGCAACAGATCATCGAGAAAGCGTGGGACGACCGGCAATTGCTGAAGTCGCCCGAAACGCAGGAAGCCATCCGGGAAGTCATCGAAGAATTGGACAAAGGCCGCCTTCGCGTAGCCGAACCCGACGGCGAGGGCTGGAAAGTGAATGACTGGGTGAAAAAAGCCGTCATTCTGTACTTCCCCATTCAATCCATGGAAACCTTGCACGCAGGACCTATGGAATTCCACGATAAGATGAAGCTCAAGTCGGATTACGCCGGGCTGGGTGTCCGAGTGGTTCCACATGGTGTAGCCCGTTATGGCGCTTATCTGGCCAAAGGGGTCATCATGATGCCATCTTACGTGAATATCGGCGCATACGTAGACGAGGGCACGATGGTGGACACGTGGGCCACCGTTGGCTCTTGCGGTCAGATCGGAAAGCACGTCCACCTGAGTGGCGGAGTCGGAATCGGTGGTGTCCTGGAGCCTGTACAAGCGGCGCCGGTGATCATCGAGGACCATTGTTTCATCGGATCAAGAAGTATCGTTGTAGAAGGTGTTCGGGTAGGTCGTGAAGCGGTACTGGGCGCCAATGTGGTGCTCACCATGTCGACACGTATCATAGACGTCAGCGGAAGCGAGCCTGCTGAGTACAAAGGTTTCGTTCCGCCTCGAGCCGTGGTGATTCCAGGATCCTATACCAAAAAATTCCCTGCGGGCGACTATCATGTTCCCTGCGCATTGATCATCGGACAAAGAAAACCCAGTACCGACCTGAAAACCTCTCTGAATGACGCCTTGAGGGACTATGCCGTAGCCGTCTGACCTGCAGTGAAAATCCTTGTCATCCAAACCGCTTTTACAGGAGATGCCATCCTGGCCACCTCATTGCTTGAGGAGGTACATGGTGCATTTCCTGAAGCAGAGCTGCACGTACTGGTCCGCAAGGGAAATGACACCCTTTTTGTCCACCATCCGTTCATCCGGAAAGCCCTTGTCTGGGATAAGAAAGTGGGCAAATGGAAAAACTGGTTCCGCCTATTGAGTGAAATCCGCAATCAACAGTACGACAGGGTCATCAACCTGCAACGTTTCGCATCGACCGGATTGCTTACCGCATTGAGCGGCTCTCCGATCCGTTGTGGTTTCGATAAGAACCCATTGTCACTTTTCTTTAATGAGAAAATCAAACACCGCATAGCAACGGGAACACACGAGACAGACCGAAACCACGAGCTTGTAAAAGCGTGGACTGGCAGAACTGTTTGTCGTCCGAAACTTTACCCTGCCAAGGAAGACCTTTCAACCATCAGTAAGTTCCAACAAACAGCCTATGTCTGTATGGCACCAGGATCCGTGTGGGATACCAAGATGTGGCCGGAAGAAAAATGGGTGGATTTGATTCGCCTCTACCATTCACGCTTTCCGAATACCGTAGTCTATCTTCTTGGAGCCCCTTCCGAAACGACACTTTGCCAGCGCATTGTTAAAGCATGCGGCAACCCTTCCGCGCAAGACCTCAGCGGCAAACTCAGTCTTTTACAATCTGCCGCCCTCATGGCAGGTGCCACTATGAATTATGTCAACGATTCCGCCCCCATGCATCTGGCCAGTGCAATGGATGCACCTGTGACTGCGGTATATTGTTCGACCCTGCCCTCTTTCGGATTCGGTCCGCTCTCCAGCAACTCCAAAATAGTCGAAGTAAATACTGCGTTGTCTTGCAGACCATGTGGCCTTCACGGAAAAAAGTCCTGTCCGGAAGGGCACTTCCGCTGCGGATACGATATCGATGCTGAAAATGTGATCTGAGTTATGAGCAAGCTGCAAGAGGAAGTGAACAAAGCGTTAGCGACACTGCGTCAAGGTGGAATCATCCTATACCCTACGGATACCATTTGGGGAATCGGTTGTGATGCCACCAATGAGAAAGCTGTTCAACGTATTCTTGAACTGAAAGGACGAGGAGCTGAAAAAGGGCTCATCCTGTTGGTTGAAAACGAAGGCAGAATCCTCAACCATGTAAAAGATGCACCCAGTGTCGCTTTCGACCTGATCGAGTATTCTCAAAAGCCGCTGACCATCGTTTTCGACCACGCTACCGATGTGGCTGATTCCGTAAAAGCGCCGGACGGCACCGTTGCGATTCGCGTCACCAAAGACGAGTTCTGCAAAAAGTTAGCTGGCGCGCTTCGCAAACCCCTTGTCAGCACATCCGCCAATCTAAGCGGACAACCTTTTCCAAAGCAGTTCGACGACGTCAGCGACGAGATCCGGCAAGGTGTCGATTATGTCGTAGATTTGCACCGCAAGGAGATTTCTAACACTCCTCCCTCGACCGTAATCAGACTACGACCCAACGGTGAAATCCGCGTCCTACGGGCTTGATCCCATGAAAAACGAGTTGAAACATCCGGTCTTCGGCTTGATAGCTGAAGAAGCCGCTGCCATGGGAACCACTGCTTATGTTGTGGGCGGGTATGTTCGCGACTTGATTTTGAACAGACCATCCAAGGACATCGATGTCGTAGTGGTTGGCAGCGGAATCGAACTTGCACGGCTTGTAGCTGCCCGGCTCGGACCCGACACCAAGGTGAGCTATTTCAAGAATTTCGGAACAGCCATGATCCACTGCGATTCTTTGGAGGTGGAATTCGTCGGGGCGAGGAAAGAGTCCTACCGGCGCGATTCAAGAAAACCGATCGTGGAAACCGGAACACTGGACGATGACCAACGGAGACGGGATTTCACCATCAACGCCATGGCGATCGAGCTTACGAGCGAAGGACCTTCCGAACTCATCGACCTATTCAACGGCATTCAAGACCTTCAGGACCGCATCATCCGCACTCCGCTCGATCCTGATATCACCTTTTCGGACGACCCGCTTCGGATGATGCGTGCCGTACGATTTGCAACGCAACTGGGATTCAAAATAGAAGAAGAAGCGTTCACCGCCATCAAACGAAATGCCGAACGGATAAGCATTGTTTCCATCGAGCGAATCACGGATGAACTGAACAAAATCATCCTTGCTAAAAAACCATCCATCGGTTTCGAGCTCCTCTTTCACTCAGGTTTGCTTCAAATCATCTTTCCCCAGCTTACCGAATTACACGGAGTAGAATATGTGAACGGGAGAGGTCACAAAGACAATTTCTTCCACACATTACAGGTCTTAGACAACGTCGCCGAGCAATCGGACGACCTTTGGTTGCGTTGGGCAGCCATCCTTCACGATATCGCCAAACCTGCCACGAAAAGATACGAGCCCGGGCACGGCTGGACTTTTCATGGGCACGAGGACAAAGGCGCAAGGATGGTCAAACACATTTTCAGGAATTTCAAACTCCCCCTTAACGAAAAAATGAAGATGGTGGAGAAACTGGTGTTGCTGCACCTGCGCCCGATCGTCCTGGCACAAGACCATATCACCGACTCTGCCATCCGCAGGTTATTATTCGATGCCGGTGACGATATCGACAGCCTCATGATCCTTTGCCATGCGGATGTCACCACCAAGAACGAATACAAGATCAAGAAGTACAAAGACAACTTCCGTAAAGTCCAGGAAAAACTGAAGGAGGTCGAGGAGAAAGACCGCATACGGAACTGGCAGCCACCGGTGACCGGTGAACACATCATGGAATTTTTCGGTCTACCACCCGGTCGTGAAGTAGGAATCATCAAGACGGCCATCAGGGAAGCTATCCTGGAAGGAGAAATTCGAAATGAATACCAATCCGCATTCGACTTCATGCTTCGCAAGGGTAAAGAGTTAGGACTGAAGGGACGCGAATCCTGAAAATAAACACATCCGTTTCCCTATCGAATTTTCTTTTTACATTTGAGGATAACACTCTTTAAGCATGGCAGTCTATCGCTTCCGCATCACTTTCGAGGACTACGATGACATATCTCGTGACGTAGAAATCCGCTCCATACAATCCTTCGAGGACCTGCACCACTCCATTCACAGTGCCATCGGTTTCGATGGTTCCAAGTCCGCTTCATTCTTCATGAGCGACGATCATTGGACCAAAGGAAAGGAATTCACCAACCGCGAATTGACCGAAGAGGAGAAAGAAACCATCAAGCCTTTTCGTAGATCAAGACTCTGCGATTTCATCTCCGATCCCCATCAGAAAATCTATTATGTTTTCGATCCCGATACACAATGGGCTTTCCGGATCGAATTGATCAAGATCCTTGCTGCTGAAGAGATCGCCGTTTCATACCCACGTTGCACGAAGGTGAACGGTGAAGCCCCCAAACAATATGGCAATGTACTGTTAGGTGCACTTCCCGTACCCGAAGATTTCGATCCATCCATGCTTTTGGATGACGACGAGGATTTGGAGGCAGACATCGAATCGGAGAATGAGGAAGTGGTCGTAGCCACCGCCGAAGAAGTCAGCGATATGGGCGAATTGGACACCAATGAAGGAGAAGAATCATCTGAAGACTTCGAACCTGCGGAAGACGAGATGATGGATCAGGACAGCCAGGAAAACGAGGAGTTCTGACCAAGAACTCGTACCCTGAATGCTTCACCATGAAGCTAGAAAAAAAGCTGATCGTAATCGGGGGTCCCACCGCTGCCGGAAAGACCGGACTGGCCATTGAGATTGCAAGTCGATTCGGCATCCCTATCCTTTCTGCCGATTCCCGACAGTTTTATCGGGAAACAACCATCGGCACTGCCAAACCGGACAAAAAGGATCTGGCG
>JBJTRB010000295.1:0-13105 GCA_046075925.1 Bacteroidota bacterium
ATATCCTCCTTCATGGCATTGGTCAACAGCTCCACGATATGCGACTTACTGATCTGAACGCCCTCCTCCGGCTTGAAGCGGCAGCGCCAGTGGCCGGATGGTTTCAAGGAGACCTTCTGCACCGACCACTGGCGCTGCCGCTTCAAGCCGGAGGAGGGCGTTCAGATCAGTAAGTCGCATATCGTGGAGCTGTTGACCAATGCCATGAAGGAGGATATCGATACCATCAAGACGGAGAACCTTTATGCCTTCGATGGTGTACCGGCTTACTCTTTGGGTCAGGGTCAGTGATATGGATATCATTCATTATTGAATCATTGGTCATAAAACATAAATCATGAAATCTCCCGATTTGAAGTTCTTTCTTTCCATAGCAGTTGTGTTGCTCTGTATGACGTATGCCAGCCTAGAGAAGGATGTCATCGTCCGAAGTCTTGCGGTGTCTACTGCCATCATTTCCATTGCAATCGCTTTTAGAGGATTATCATCCATGGGCCTTGGCAGGGATTATGAGTGAGACTCCTTCGAAATGAATTCTTGATAACACCTGCCTGGATGGAAGTTGTAGGTAGCCACCCGCTCGACCTTTCGGATACACGGAAATGGTTTTCCGGAAGGAAACTGTTGGTGGCTACCAAACACGCCAAAGAAAATGTCATGGCGGAAATACTGGAAAATAGTCTGGGCGTCACGTGTCAGGCTGTTGAAGGGTTGGATACGGATTTGCTGGGTACTTTCACCGGAGAGAGGCCGCGCTTGGAGGATCCTTTATCAGCCGCCCGTAAGAAGTGCTGTCTGGCCATGGATATGACAGGTTGTGATTTGGTAGTGGCCAGCGAGGGTTCTTTCGGCCCTCATCCTGATTACTTCTTCTTACCTGCCGATGATGAGTTGCTCGTTTTGATAGATAAGAAAAACGGAATCGAGGTCGTAGCTCGAGAACTCAGTACCGATACCAACTTCAATGCGGCCGTGGTTTCTTCAGAGGATGAACTACGTCGTTTTGCTGAGGCATGTGGATTCCCTTCTCATGGACTTATTTTGAGAAAAGACCCTACTGATTCATCCACTATTCGAAAGGGAATGATGGATTGGGAGATGTTGTTACACGAATTTGCTGTCTTGCTCCGAAAGTTCAATCGTGTGCACGTCGAGACTGACATGCGTGCCCATATGAATCCCAAGCGAATGGAGGTCATCCGAAAAGCGACCCGACGTCTGGCTGAAAAGCTGGCTTCGTGTTGCCCTTCCTGCTGCATCCCGGGCTTCTCGGTTTCGGAGGTGGTAAGGGGTCTTCCCTGTGAATCATGTGATTTTCCGACCGGAAGTCCATTCGCTTATTTGTCCAAATGCCAGCGTTGTGGACATGTACTTGAAAAAAAGTATCCGCACGGGAAATCAACGGAAGATCCCATGTATTGTGATCGCTGTAATCCTTGAACCATGATTACGAATGATATCGCTTATGCTGTCAGGTGCTTGTCCAACGATGAGCTGGTCGGCATGCCGACAGAGACGGTATATGGTTTAGCTGGTAATGCATTTTCCGATCAAGCTGTCAGGAAAATATACGCACTCAAGCAACGTCCTCTTACCAATCCGTTGATTCTCCATATTCCTTCGCTACTGTACTTGTCCGAGGTCGCAAAGGACATACCGGACATGGCCTTACGACTCGCTACTCGTTTTTGGCCGGGACCCTTGACATTGGTATTGAACAAGAATGATCGGATTCCATCTGTCGTGACTTCAGGGAACCGGACAGTGGCCGTCCGTGTCCCCGATCATCCTACTGCTTTGGCACTGTTGAGGAAATTGCCTTTCCCATTGGCAGCTCCTAGTGCTAATCCTTTCGGCTGTATAAGTCCTACGACTGCCCGTCACGTGCAGGACTATTTCGGCGACTCCCTGTCGTGTGTGTTGGATGGGGGAAATTGCTCGAGGGGACTTGAGTCCACTATCGTCGGTTTTCCGGAGGGTAAGCCTGTCATTTACCGATTAGGAGCACTGATGGAGGAAGAGATAAGAGCCGTTTGTCCTGATTTGGTTGTCAACAATATAGCATCCGATAAGCCACAAGCTCCTGGCTTGTTCGATCGCCATTATTCACCTCGTACCCCTATGCTGTTAACCACTACTCTTTCAGCATGGAATAGTGATGCTGCGCCAGGAACGGTGGGCTTTTTATGTTTCCGTGAAAAGCCTTCACATGGAGTGGGTCATCTTTACGAAGTTCTTTCTGAAAAAGGGGATTTGGCAGAAGCGGCAAGGAGACTCTATGCTTCTATGCATCGGCTGGACGCGATGGGACTTCGTTTGATCGTTGCGGAGCCGTTTCCTGATTACGGGTTGGGTCGAGCAATCAATGACCGTTTAAAACGAGCAGTAGCGGATTCAACCAGTAACGCTGAACTATAGAATAACAACTACACGTATGAATCTTGAATTGCTGATAGAGAATCTAAAGAATCCAGCCCTGTTATTTTTCATACTGGGAATCATTGCGCATGCCATCCGTAGCGATCTCGAGATTCCTTCCAACTCTTCCAAATTCATTTCGATTTACCTGTTATTCGCCATCGGCTTCCGAGGTGGACAGGAATTATCACAGGAACACATCAGCATGGAGGTCGGGTGGTCCATGTTGTTCGGTATAGGAGTTTCTTTGTTCATTCCTGTCTATACGTACTTTTTACTTCGACGAAAATTCAATGTCTTTGATTCCGGTGCGATCGCTGCGGCCTACGGATCGGTCAGTGCAGTGACTTTTGTCACCGCCGTTTCCTATTTGGAAGCGCATCAAATGACTCTGCACGGTCACATGGTCGCCATCATGGCGGTCATGGAATCTCCTGCGATCATCATAGGACTTATTCTCATCTCTGTTTTCAATCAGGACGCCGAGCAGCGTATATCACGAAAAGAAGCGATAACGCATTCTCTGACCAATGGAAGTGTGTTGTTGATACTGGGTAGCCTGATAATCGGTTTCTTGGCCAGTGCCAAGCAGGCAGAAGGTATAAAGCCGTTCACCAACGATCTCTTCAAAGGATTTCTGGCTATCTTCCTATTGGATATGGGTATTTCAAGCGGAAGAAAATTGAAGTATTTCTTCTCATTCGGTTTGTATCCATTCATGTTCGCACTCTTGATTCCATTGGCGAACGGTTGTATTTTTTCTTGGGCCAGCTATCTCGTAACACACGACGTTTCCAGTCGTTTCATGTTCGGGATACTGGCCGCCAGTGCTTCTTATATCGCTGTTCCTGCCGCTATGAAAATATCCGTACCACAGGCCAATGCTGGAATATTCGTTCCCATGGCATTGGCCGTCACCTTCCCAGTCAATATCACGATCGGAATGCCGTTGTACATGATGGTAGCCCAGCAGGTCTGATTTCCCATCGATTCATCACAGGCGAGACGGATGTAAAACTTTTACCAAGCTGTTAGAGCCTTTAGTGGGGCTTTAGGTATTTTCGCATGCAAACAATCATCCATGCGCTCCAATAGAATTGCTATTCTGATTCTGCTCGCTGTCATGGCGTTTTCGCTTTCGTGTAAGAAGGAGGAAGAGAAATCCGTCACAACCATCAAGATCGCCGGTTTGTATTCCATTACCGGCAACTGGAACTCGTTAGGGAAGGCTTCCCAAGAGGCCATGAAACTGGCGTTGATCGACATCAATGCTTATCTGGAACTGCAAGGTTCGTCTGTTCGTTTTTCAACGGTTGTCTATGACACGCGACTGGATACTTCGGATGCCAAATCATCGATCCAGTCCGCCCTCAACAATAACAACGTTCGGCTGGTCATCGGCCCGCAATCCAGTGCCGAAGTGGGCGCTGTCCGACAATATGCCAACGCCAACGGTATGCTGGTCGTGAGCCAGGGTAGCACGGCTTCAAGTCTGGCCTTGCCTGATGATGCTGTCTTCCGTTTTTGTCCGGGCGATGGTCCCGAAGGTGAAGCCATGTGTCGCACCATGTACAGCGCGGGTAAGCGGATGGTGATCACACTGGCTCGTAACGATGCGGGCAATACCGGTCTGCAGCACAGTGTCAATACGCGTTTTGTGAATCAGGGAGGACAAGTGGACGCATTGCCTGCCTACGCTACCACTACAACCGATTTCACCTCCATCATCCAGCAGCTTCATACCACCATTCAACAGCATGTTTCCACCTACGGTGCCGGACAAGTCGCTGTTTATATCGCTTCGTTCGATGAATGTGTTGATCTGTTCAGGCAGGCTGCAAGCGATACGGTGTTGACGAGTGTCAATTGGTACGGCGGTGACGGTATGGTACAGAGTGCAGCCTTGTTGAACGATGCAGCTGCCCGGGATTTCGCGATCGCTACTGGTTTCTTTGCGCCCAACTTCGGTTTGCCTTCGCTGGCCAATCCGCGTATGGAAGCATTGGTCGATGAGATCCGTACGGCAACCGGTGTCGATCCGGACGCGTATGCTTTGTCGGTCTATGATGCCATGTGGGTGATGGCTAAGACAGTTGCCAATTCTCCTGGCATCTTGAACGATTTTGACCGACTGAAAGCCACCTTCGAGCAGGAAGCCGACCAGTATTTCGGCGTAACAGGTCCGGTATTATTGGATGCAAATGGCGACCGCAGTGTGGGCTCATTCGATTACTGGGGGATTGTGGAGCAGGGAGGAGCCTACAGTTGGCGGGTGGTCGGTCGCTCTAACTGAGCCCGGGACTTCGCTTACATCTCTGAAGAGAGTGCGCTTACTCGTTCAGTCGCGGCGGGTGAGCACATCGCTTTGTAAGAGCAGATACAGCAGCAAGGTCATCATGCCGATGATCGCTACATTGGCCCAGATGGTGTTCACCGTCTGGCCGAAGAATCGCTTCTCTGCAATCAGGTAGGGTTGCTGGAAAAACGACTCTGTCGGATCGAGGTAGCGGTACACCGGCTCGAATTGTCCGATGAGCTTATCGTCAGCCACAAAGATCTTGGTACGTTCAGCGTGGTTGGTCAGCATGTCGTTCAGCGCCTGGTTTTCGTTCTGTACCATGAGCAATTCCAAACGGGTGCGACTGTTTTCATTGCTGGTCAGGCGCACCATCTTGTTGTCTTTGGCATCGGCAGTCTGATTGTATTGCGCTACAGCTGTCATACGGATCTTTTCCAGGGAGGAGTCGATAGCTGCTATTACGGTTGCATTCCAGGGCTGTTGTTGGAACAGACTGCCATCGAAGCCGATGTAGCGGGCAACTGACCCTTCGGAGAGTTCATAACGAAGGAGTCGCTGCACTTCTTCTTTTTCTTTGCCGACATCAGGTAGTCGTTGAAGCCGGGAAGAGGCCTTCTGCATTTCACGCACCCAATAATCCTTCACATAGGTAGCGCGACTCATCGCTCGGTCCTCGTTGTAGAATTCCCGATGGTAGTCGTTCTCCTTGAACATTTCCGTCGCCATCGCTTCAAATGCCCAGCGGGAGATCATGAGGTTTCCTGCTACAGGGACTTCTTGGGAATAGCCGCTACCGGAATTGAGTTTGTTGAATCGTACGATGACACCGCTCAGCAGGATCTGGGGAATGATCAGTATCGGAATGAGGATATACACCGCTACCGACGTCTTCATCATGGAGGAGATATTTAATCCCAGCATGTTGCTGAAGCAGGAACTGGTGAAGAGCACGAGGAAGAAACTGCCCGTCATGCCATCAATTCCTAAGATCGAATTGCCAACCAAGACGAACGAAGCCATTTGTATGGCTGACAACGTGAAAAGCAATGCTATTTTCGACCACAGGTAAGCGGTGCGGCTGAGATTCAGAAAAGCTTCACGCTTTCTGATTTTCCGATCGCGCAGGATTTCTTCACCACTCACCGATAATCCGAAGAACAGCGATACGACCACTCCCATGAAAAGATAAGCGGGAATGTTGTCGTTGAGGTAAAGTTGATACTCTTTTCCGGGAGCCGTATATCTTAACAGCGTTGCCAAAACGGCTGCTAGTGCCGGCGCTTCCAGCAGATTGATCAGCAGGTATTGACGGTTGGATAGCTTGGCACGCAGGTCACGCGTCAGAAAGACCTTCAGTTGCTTTTTGAATCCTGCGATCTTACCGGTGATCGGATGCGAAAGGCGGGCGTATTTTTTTTCTTTTAACTCCTGGCTTCCTGCCTGCATCCATTGCTGGTACCACTCTTTAGCTGGTATCCTCCTCTGACTGCTTCTGTTGCCATATTCATCGATCATCTCCTGCTCGAGTACATTGAAGATCTGATCAGGATTGATGTTTCCACAGCCGTGGCAAATGCTTTGCCCGGCGTCGATCATGCCGGCTCCTTCGCGGAAATAACCAAGCGCGTCGATCGGCTTGCCGTTGTAAACAAGATATCCGCCTTTGTCGAGCATGATCAACCGATCGAACATCTTGAAGATGTCGGACGATGGTTGATGGATGACGACGAATACCAGCTGACCACCGATAGCCAACTGCTTAAGCAGATCCATCACATGTTCAGCGTCTTTGGATGAAAGCCCCGAAGTCGGTTCATCCACGAATAGGATGGCGGGCTCGCGGATCAACTCCAGGGCGATGTTGAGTCGTTTGCGCTGACCGCCGCTGATGGTCTTGTTCAGTGGATCTCCGACCCGAAGATTGCGTGCCTCCCATAGTCCGAGACTTTTCAGCATGTCGCTCACCTTGGCTGACAGCTGAAAATCATCCAAATCGCCGAAGCAGAGTTTGGAGTTGTAAAACAGGTTATCGAAGACCGTCAGCTCCTCGATGAGCAGGTCATCCTGTGGGATGTTCCCGATCAGCCCCCGCGCTGCTTCCGGATCCGTTGCCAGGTCTTTGCCGTTCAGGAGTATCCTGCCTTCGGAAGGCTTATAGGTTCCGTTCAGCAGATTGAGTAAGGTCGATTTTCCCGCACCACTGCCACCCATGATGGCGACCATCTCACCGGATCGGCAATCGATGGAGAATTCGTGTAGACCGATTGTACCGTTCTTGAAACGATAAACGGTTTTCTCCGCCTCGAAAATCAGTTTGGCGGCACGACCCGTTTCCAGAAAGCGCTGTAGCAGGTCGCTGTGATAAATGGCAGCTGCTCGGCGGTTCCGGATGATACCGCCTTGCGAGAGGACTTGAATGGAGTCGATATCGAACGGAAGTCCGTTCAGTGTCAGCGCATCTTCTCCGTTGTAGCGGAATGCCATGATGCCGGCACGTTGCAGGTTGATGACCCAGAGCTCACCTGAAAAGTCATGCAAGTCGATCGACTGAATGCCTTTTTTACCTTCCACCGTATGACCGTGGATGTGAATGACATTGTTTCCAGAAAGAGGTGTGAATAGACGGTCCGGAAGACAAATGGCGCGTATGGCATTCGCTTCGTCCGGGTTCAGGCGGAAAACGGTTGCGACAAGATCCAGGAAGGCATCGCTTTTACCGTCGCGCTCAGTGGCTTCTGATAAGACGAATTCGCAGATACGGATGAAGACGACGAACTTCTGTCTTGGTTCCAGTCCGCGATTGATCTCGCTACAAAGGCTGCGGATCGTTTCGGCATCCGTCTCTATTCCATTCAATCCTGCGGTGGAAGCGTACCTATCAAAGAGTGCCAGGTATTCAGGCACCTTTGAGTCGTCCATGTGTTGCTCCAGGAAATGCGCTACCCGATGACGCTGCTTGTTATCCGCATCGTTCAGGTTATCGCCGATGGCGAAAAAATGCATTAAGGCATCAAGGACCTGGTTGTTCATACGCCAGGTCTAAAAGTAGCAAAAGAAGGCGAACCGGCTATTTCCGGTCGATGCCAAGTAAGAAGAGGCGGTAATGTCGATTATCGGGTGATGAAATCGCGGGTGCGACCGACGGCCACAGCGAGTTTTTCCATGGCTGCAGGTGTCAGATCGTCGGCGGTCTTGATTTCATCCAACGCTTTGCGTTGCAACTGCAATTCAGAGAGCAGAGAAGCACACTCTTTATCGGACTTGAGTGTTTCGAAGAGACCGATCAGGTTGTCGATGTACAGTCGCTGGTTGTAGATCTTTTCAAATACGACCTTGTTCTTGTCGCTGCGCTTTTCTTTTTTCATCAACTCCACACTCAGATATTCCACCTCGACAACGGCTCCGGCAAGAGCTTGGGCCGCTGCGACGTAGCGGTTGTTCTTGCGTAAATAGGCGTCGGTCTCCGTGTAAGCACGGTCGATGATTTTCACCAATGAATCCTTGCTTGATTGGCTGTTCTCGAAATCGGCAGTGAACTTTTCAAAAGTCTCTGAGATGTTCAGTCGCTCGGCCATTTTCTTGGTGGTCAGGTACGAATTGATCAGGTCCTGATTCTGTCCGTAAAAGGCGGCGTACGCCATGTCGATTCCATAGACACCGTAATTGGCTGCCTTTTTCATGGACGTATTGTACTTGGTCTCGTTGTCGGTCGAGTTGAGCAGTTCGCTGTTGAAAGGCACATCGCTATTATACACATCGTTGATGAGCTCGATGGGAGAAGGAAGGTTGGCAATGGTATAGAACAGTTTGAAATCGACCAGCTCCTTGGTCTCAGCCGAAAGGGTGTCGGGAGCAGAGGTGAGGCTGTCTACTGCAGCTTGATCAGTTGAGGTGGAGCTGTTGCTGCAAGCGCCCAGGAACAGGGCGATCGGGGCGGCAAGGATTAGGAGCTTTTTCATGGCCCCGTAAAAGTACGATACTTGATGAAATTGCCAATTCCCATCGCAGTCAATCCAGTCGGTTGCTAACCTGAAAACGTCCTGAATCGCTCGGGTCGGCATGTTAACTTTTTGTGAGGCCGGCTGTTTTTTGTCTGGCTTGTTCGTCCCCAGGTTGACCATAATCAACCGCAAGGATGAGTATCGTCGGTGAGAGGGAAAGGCATATTCCCCTAACTTCGCAACCCAACCCAATCAACTACTATGGAACATACTAAATCAGAAACCTCCTCTTATCAGATCAGCGGAGAAGCCAAGTGCCCGGTTACGGGTGCCATGTCCAGGCCTTCGGCCGGACGCGGAATCGGCAACCGTGACTGGTGGCCCAACCAAGTCGCCCTGAATATCCTGCATCAGCATGCCCCCGCATCCAATCCAATGGACGCGGAATTCAGTTACGCTAAGGCATTTAAAAGCCTTGATTATCAAGGATTAAAGAAAGATTTAGTGAAGCTGATGACTGACTCCCAGGAGTGGTGGCCGGCCGACTGGGGTCACTACGGAGGCTTGTTCATCCGCATGACCTGGCACAGCGCCGGAACCTACCGGACAGGCGATGGAAGAGGCGGTGGTGGCACTGGCAACCAGCGTTTCGCGCCGATCAATAGTTGGCCTGATAACGGTAACCTCGACAAGGCACGTCGATTGTTGTGGCCCATAAAACAGAAATACGGAAACACGATTTCGTGGGCCGACCTGATGATCCTGGCGGGTAACGTGGCCCTTGAATCCATGGGCTTCAAGACCTTCGGTTTCGGTGGAGGCAGGGAAGATATCTGGCAGCCGGAGGAAGACATCTATTGGGGCAACGAGCACGAATGGCTGGGCGACAAGCGTTACAGCGGCGACCGTCAGTTGGAGAACCCCTTGGCGGCCGTTCAGATGGGACTCATCTACGTCAACCCCGAGGGACCGAACGGCAATCCCGATCCGGTAGCCTCCGGTCGCGATGTACGGGAAACCTTTGGTCGGATGGCGATGAACGATGAAGAAACCGTAGCCTTGGTGGCCGGCGGTCATACGTTTGGCAAAGCACACGGTGCAGGCGATCCCAAACTGGTCGGTCCTGAGCCGGAAGGCGCACCCATCGAGGCGCAAGGACTTGGCTGGGCCAATTCTTTCGGCTCAGGTAAAGGCGTTCATACCACCACCAGTGGAATCGAAGGTGCATGGAAACCGAATCCTACCAAGTGGGACAATGGCTATTTCGACATGTTGTTCGGCTACGAGTGGGAACTGGCCAAGAGTCCGGCCGGTGCGCACCAATGGGTAGCGAAGAACTGCAAGCCCGAGCACATGATTCCGGATGCACACGATGCGAGCAAGAAGCATCCGCCGATGATGACCACAGCCGACTTATCGCTGCGTTTCGATCCGGCGTACGAGAAAATCTCTCGACGTTACCATCAAGACCCGCAGGCGTTCGCTGATGCATTCGCCCGTGCGTGGTTCAAGTTGACGCACCGCGACATGGGGCCCAAGGCGTTGTACCTCGGACCGGAAGTGCCTGCAGAAGATCTGATCTGGCAGGATCCGATACCGGCGGTGAATCATCCGCTGGTCGATAAGAATGACATTGCATCCCTTAAGAGTAAGGTGCTTGCTTGCGGTCTCAGCGTCTCCGATCTCGTAGCGACCGCATGGGCTTCCGCATCCACGTTCCGCGGATCCGACAAGCGCGGAGGCGCTAACGGAGCGCGTATCCGTCTTGCGCCGCAGAAGTTCTGGGAAGCGAACCAGCCGTCGCAATTATCTAAGGCGTTGGATGCACTTGAAAAGGTGCAGCAGGAGTTCAATGCTGCTGCCAGCGGCGGTAAGAAGATTTCACTTGCCGATATGATCGTATTGGGTGGTTGTGCTGCGGTGGAAAAAGCCGCGAAAGATGCCGGTCATGCCATCGACGTTCCATTCACGCCGGGTCGTATGGATGCTTCACAAGAGCACACCGATGTGGAGTCGTTCGCCGTACTCGAGCCACAGGCCGACGGATTCAGAAATTATCAGAAGAAGCAGTATTCGGTTCACGCTGAAGACTTGTTGGTCGATAAAGCGCAGTTGCTGAAACTAAGTGCGCCGGAAATGACGGTGTTGGTTGGTGGTCTGCGTGTGTTGGGTGCCAACACCGGCGGATCCAAACATGGTGTATTCACAGACAGGGTAGGGCAGTTGACGAATGATTTCTTCGTGAACCTGCTCGACATTTCGACTGCATGGGCACCTTCCGCTGAATTGCATGGCGCTTACGAAGGACGCGACCGCAAGACAGGAAAAGTGAAGTGGACCGGCACGCGCGTCGATCTGGTATTCGGCTCCAATTCTCAACTTCGTGCACTGTCAGAGGTGTATGCACAGGATGATGCCAAGAAAAAGTTCGTCAGCGACTTCGTTCATGCGTGGAACAAGGTGATGAACCTCGATCGCTTCGACCTGCACGGTTGATTCAAATAGAATCTGAGTAACGACTGCGAGTGGCGTTTGTCACTCGCAGTTTTTATTAATATGATTTTTTCAGCTGGTCGTATCGAGTAAGCGAGTTTTTTATTGAACAATAATAAAACCAACTAAGTACATCGAATAAAGGATAAATTGCTTTAACTCTAATCGCTACCTTTCAGCGACTTCCATGGAAATGGTGCTGCTTGATTTTTATGCTACTTGGTGCGAGCCGTGCAAATGGTCGGAACCTGTCATCGAATCGGTGATGACTGAGTTGAATGGATTGGTCAGGTTGGAAAAAGTCGATATCGATCAACAGCCCGAACGTGCCAAGAACCATGCAGTGCTCAGCGTACCTACATTCATATTGATCGATGGGGGGAGAGAGGTATGGAGGATGAACGGTTTCGACACCTCTTCCAAAATGGTTGCTGCCATCCGTGAAGCCATCAATAAACAAAACGCATGAAAAAGGATTCACCCCAACTCATTCTGAATGTCTCCGGCAATCTGCTGGGATTTTGCCTGATTGTCATCACCTCTTTGCACATGAGCAGTCGCAGTGAAGCTCGGTTTCTCGATGGATTGATGTTGATGGTGACGGTGCTGCTCACCAGTGCCAGCGTCTTTTCTTTTGTGGCAATAAAAAAGGAGGGTAATCCGGTATCGATTCACATGACCCGATGGTCGGAGTACTTTTTTTTCGCTTCCCTGCTGGGCATCCTGATCGCCACTGTGTTAGTCACGCTGAATTTCATGGAATGAAGGCATTGACCTGACTTCTTCCATTTTTGTTTAATACTCCATAGGGTTTTGGTTCTTTTTTCAGGTGTAGGGTTGATTTTATCAATAATAATTGAATTATGGCTTGAAAAGATTGTTCTGAACCCCTTAATGGTGGCCTGTTTGACGTTTTTTTCTATATTCATGCGTCAAAAATTCGGACTCTTATTCAAGTTCATGATATGAGAAAACTACTGATTTTTTCCGGTGGCTTGTTACTGGCTTTGCTACTTGTTTTGTCCGGGCGTATTTCGGCCCAAACATTTTCCGATAACGCTTCCAATTACGGTGGAAGTTGGTTCAACGGCTCCAACCAGGGAACTGGTTTCGGTGCATGGTCCATCACCTCTGGTGCAAATTCAGGCACCTTCATTGGCAATCCGGCTAATGATGGTATGGGAACTTCTGGAATAGGTACTACTGCATTCGGTTGCTATGCAGGACCAAGTAGTGGTTACACCAACATGAACCGATCGCTCAGTAGCCCCATGTCCTTAGGGGATACCTTGCGGTTCTGGTGGTCCATCAATTGGGATGCCAACGGTGGCAACAAAGGTTTTGACCTCAAGTCGGGCGCTACCACCGTTTTCAATGTCAATAACAACAACAGTGCAACCCTTTCAACTAACAATGGACCTGCGAATACCAACTACGGCACGACTCCGATGCGTGTGACGTTGATACGTACCAGTTCAAGCACCTATAGTTTCAGTATGACTTCCCGCTCCGGTGGAGCGAATTTCAACACCACGATCACCTCTTCACTCGCAATCAATTCGATCGGATTTTATATCGGAGCCCAAGGTGACTGGTCAGCGCAGCGCAACATGTACTTCAATAATTTTTCAATCTCCAAATATCCTCCTGTAAATGCCAGTGCTACTCCCGGAACCATTTCTTGCTTCGGAGGCAGTACTACTGTCACGGTGAATGCATCCGGTGGCACACCGCCCTATAGCGGTACAGGAACTTTCACGGTTTCAGCTGGCAGCTATTCCTACACAGTCACCGATGCCAAGGGCTTCACAGCAAGTGTATCAGGTAACATCACACAGCCAGCAGCTTTGTCAGGTACAGGTACAGCGACTTCTTGCGGTGCTTATACATGGCGTGGGACTACCTACACTTCCAGTGGAACCTATACCAAGACGCTTGCCGCCACCAATGGATG
>JBJTRB010000296.1:0-12731 GCA_046075925.1 Bacteroidota bacterium
AAAAAATCCTCCTCAGTCCGTTAAGAAACGGTACGCTGTTCAGATAGGAAACGATGGAAAGGCGGAGTGGCATCAGGTGATTTCAGGAAGGTACGATTTCTCCGTCTTTCAACGTGATGATGCGATCGGTCTTGCCTGCGATATGCATATCGTGCGTGACGATGCAAATGGTTTGTCCGAAATCTTTCTGAAGTCCCTTTAGGATATCGAAGACCATTTTCGAATTTTTCGAATCGAGGTTCCCCGTAGGCTCGTCTCCGAAAACGATTTTCGGATCGTTGATCAGTGCTCTGGCAATTGCCACCCGCTGTTGTTGTCCTCCCGAGAGCTTGTTCGCTTTTTTCAGGGCTTGATCCTTAAGGCCCAACAAGTCCAGCTTGTTCAACGCCTTCGCTTCTGTTTCTTCCGGATCCGATTTTCCTAACTTCAATGCAGGTAGACAAACGTTTTCAAGTACGGTGAACTCGGGTAACAGGTAATGGAACTGGAATACGAAGCCGATCTTTTCGTTGCGTATTTCCGAAAGCCGGTTACCCGAAAGTATGGAAAGCTCTTCTCCGTCGAATACGATCTTTCCTTGGTAGTCGGTATCCAGTGTGCTTAGCACATACAGAAGTGTCGATTTTCCGCTGCCAGAAGCGCCTACGATCGATACGAACTCTCCTTGTTGAATCGCCACATCGATGTCCTTCAATGCCTGGAACTCGACCGGGTCGCGATAGAATTTGTTCAGCCCGAACGTCTGGATGATTTTTCCGGCGTTTTTCATTTCACTTGGAACGTATGATATCGACCGGGTCAAGGTTGGCTGCCTTGCGTGCAGGGAGATAGCCTGCCAAAGAAGTCGCTAGCAAAGCGGAGGAGAAGGCGACGATATAAAAGAGGGGAGAAGAGTTGAACTTCAGATACTCCATCGTCACAAATCCCTTGATGTTCATAGGGATGCTTCCGACCAATCGGGTCAACCCGAATCCTGCCAGAAGTCCTCCAATGCCGCCGATGAAACCGATGGTGAGCGACTCCACAAAGAATATCAGTTTGATGTCTCGGTTCTTGTAACCGATCGCTTTGAGGATCGCGATATCTCCCATTTTCTCATAAATGATCATGGTGAGAATGTTGAAGATGCCGAATCCGGAAACGATCAATATCGAAGCGATGATCAGGTAAGTGACCATGTTCTGGATCTTGAAAACGCCGAATATGTTCGCGTTGGCTGTTTTCCAATCTTCGGCTTTGTAACCGAAGCGCTCTTCGAACTCGGCCGCAAGTTGTTGCGCCTTTTCAATGTCTTTAAGTTTGACATTGATATCGGTGATGTAACTGTTGTCTACTCCTAACAGGATCTGTGCATTCCGAATACTGATATAAGCTCTGCTTCTGTCAAGCTCTGTCAGCCCGGTTCTGTTGATGCCCACCACCTTCATGTCCAGCGTGGTTCCGTTCGGAGCGATTAGCCTGACATCATCGTTCAATTTCACTCCCAGATTGTCCGCAAGTCCCTGGCCTAAAATGATGGCATTGTTGATCGTTGAAAGACGGCGAAGGTCTCCTTGAACCATATAGTCGGAGACATGAAATACTATATCTTCCTTTTCGACGTCGATTCCGGCAATCCTTCCTCCGAATTGTACTATTCCTGCGCGTAAAATGGCTTGGGAGCCTAGAAAAGGAGAAACGCCGGCTACCTCGGGATGTTTTTCAAGCATCGAGATGATTTGGTAACCGTTGCGGATCTTGTTGAGTTCGTCTTTGGGTTTTTGATTGTTGACCATCACAAGCTGTCCGCTATCGAGCCCGTAATGCTCGATCAGGCTGGGTCGGTCGCGCTCCGGTTCATTGTAGATATGGATGTTGGCCGTCGTGTTGATGGTCTGATCGATGAATGTCGATTGGAACCCGGTCATCAATCCGGCCTGAAAAATGAAAATCATACTCCCGAACGACACGCCAAGCATGGCCACGATGGTCTGTCGCTTCTTTGACAACAGGTGCGTGGCTGCTATTCGTAGTATCGGGTCTTTCAGCTTCATAGGCTCATCCTATTTCACCAATTCTTCTGAACCGTCAAGTCCCCCGATGACTTCCACATACTGAAGGTCTTCCAATCCTTTACGGATGGTCCTTGGCGATTCTTCTCCTTTCACCTTCACCTGGTTTCCGTTTTTCACGAATTCACGGGGTACGACTAGACATCCTTTTTTTTCTTTCACGATGATGTTCGCTTCGACCGACATGCCTGAATAGAAGGAGAGATGCTCTTGTGAAATGGTGGCCTTCACTCGGGACGACTTGCTGGCAGCATTGATCTTAGGGATGATTTCGGTGATGGTCCCGCGGAAGACCTGTTCCGGGTAAGCGTCGATTCCATAAATCACGGTTTGTCCCACAGCGACCTGTCCGATGTCCGTCTCGTCGATGGACAATTCCACCTCGAAACGATTGGCATCACCGAGTTCGATCAAAGGACTTTGGCTGCCAACCAGATCTCCGATTTGTGGCAATACATCGTAAACCTTTCCATCCAAAGCGGCAGTCAGTTCATAATCGGCGCGGTTGGAACGTTGCGCCTTTGAAAAGTTCAATGCGTTGAGATAATCTGTACGCGAACGGTCTTTCACCGTTTGGAAATTGGCAAGGCCTCTCTGGTAGGAGCTCCTTGAAAGGTCGAGTTGGGTCCGTGAAAGGTCGAATACCGATCTGCTTATCGCGTCTTCTGCGAGCAGGGCTTTGTTTCTCGAATAATTGACGCTGTCCAATTCGTATTTGGATCTTGTGGCTGCCAGTTCTTCCCGAGCAGCTGATAACAACGGCCCGTTTTCATCTGCGTTTCTTCCGGCTAGTGCTGCCGAGTTGCCTGCACTTGCAATGGACAATTCGTTGCTTTCGTTCCGTATGGTGATCAACCGGTCACCGGCACGCACGGTGTCTCCCGTATGTACATGGATCAGGTCGACATAACCCGGTACTCGAGCAAGCACCATGTAGCGATTCAACGGCAAGACTTTGCCGGAAGCGTACACGGCTTGTGTAATGTCCCTTCTTTCAGGTTTTGTTGAAACGACTTGTTTACAGGCAGAGAGAAGATAAAGACTCGCTACCGAAATGATTGAAGCGAAGAGGACGAATTTTTTCATGGTCAGATTTCAGCTTCGATAAGTTCGTCGACCTTTTTGGGAGAAAGTCCTTCATCCAGTTGCTTGCCTTGGAATTTTCGGATACGGTTTTTCATCCGTTCAGCGAGCAGGTACATGACAGGAACAAGAAGTAGTGTTAAAAATGTTGCAAATGAGAGACCGAAGATCATCGTCCACGATAGCGGACCCCAGAATGCGGTGCTATCTCCTCCGAAAAAGATATTCGGATTGAATTCGGAGAATAACAAAGAGAAGTCGATGTTGAGTCCGACCGCCAATGGAATCAATCCGAGTATGGTGGCAGAGGCGGTGAGAAGCACTGGTGTCATTCGCGTACGTCCTGCTTCCACGATGGCGTCGAAGGTCGGAACACCTTGGTCTCTGAGCAGATCGGTGAATTCGACCAACAGGATGCCGTTTCGAACAACAATGCCTGCTAGTGCGATTATTCCGACTCCGCTCATGACCACCGAGAACTCCATGTTGAAAATGGAAAATCCGAGGAAGACGCCGATGATACTGAATACTATCTCAGTGAGGATGATGATCGGCTTGCTGATGGAGTTGAACTGCATGACAAGAATGAGTACGATCAACAGCAGGGATGCAAGCATGGCGGATCCAAGGAAAGCCGAAGTTTCTGCCTGCTCCTCCTGGGAGCCGGTCATCTTGATGGTCACTTCTTCAGAAGCCCTGAATCCGTTGATGGCTTTTTGCACTTCCTGTACCACGGCATTCTCATTATAACCCGAGAGGACGTTGGAAGAGACTGTCACGACCCTTTTCTGGTTTTTCCGCTTGATGACTCCGTAGGTGTCCGAATAGCGTATGTCAGCGAATGCGGACACAGGAACATTACGAACCATTCCGCCCATGCCCATGTCACGGTACAGCACTTTAAGGTTGCGCAACATGTCGATATTATAACGTTGGCTGTCCTGGTATTTGAGAACGATGTTGTAGTCGTCTTTGATATCGCGGTATTTTGAAATATCGGTACCTAAAACGCCCAAGAAGATCTCATTTCCGATTGCATAGGTGGATATGCCTTCTCTGTTTGCACGTTCCCGGTCGATGTCGAAAACGATTTGAGGCTTTTGGTCCTGTAAGTCGCTTCGTAATTCTTCTACACCATCGATATCCAACGAATCGAGATAGCGTAGCAACGACTTACTGTCTTTTACCAAACTGGCATAGTCATCTCCGCTGATTTCAATGTTGACTGGTTTTCCGACCGGTGGGCCGCCCTGTTCCTGTGCAACGGTGATCTCGGCGCCAGGAATTCCTTTGACGGCTTGACGGATCTTGTCAAGATAGTCGCGTGTCGATTCGCCTTTTCGTTCACCGAACTGAACGAATGCCACGGAGATCTTGCTCTTGTTCGGATAGTCGCCCTGGTCTTCATCCGATGGATCGGAGACGGCTACGGTGACATTGGTAATGACTGATTTCACGATGGGATTCGGCCAACCGATAGCTTTGTATACGCGGTCTTCAACGATACGCGTCACAGAATCGGTTTGTGCCTGGTCGGTTCCGACCGGCAGACTGGTATACACATAAATGAAATTCGGATCTGCAACCGGAAAGAAACTCACGCCTCCGTTTCTCATGATCAGCATCACGATGGAGAGGATGAACATCGCAACAGTGCCCATGACCATTTTCCACGGACGATGTAAACACCATACGAGCAGTTTACGATAGGCATTCTGGAATTTTGGCCAGCTGCCTTCCTGGAAATTGCGGATGATGTGTCTGAGGAAATAATGATTGAGCAGATATAGCAGCAGACAGACCACTGCGAAGTTGCCGGTGCCGAAGCTGATCAGATACCCCATTCCAATGGCGACACCGAAGATGATCAGCGATTTTTTGATGCTGCTATCGGAGGTCGCCTTGTGTGGCTTCATGAACCGCACTGCGAACACCGGATTGATGATATAGGCTACCAATAAGGAAGCAGTAAGCGTGATGATCAACGTTACCGGCAGGAAGAACATGAATTTACCGATGATACCTTTCCAGAAAAGAAGCGGGAAGAAGGGAGCCAGGGTGGTAAGTGTTCCGGATAGGACGGGCAGGAAGACTTCGCCTGCAGCCAGTTTCGCAGCCTCTACGATGTTCCGTTTCCCGTCGGCGAAAATTCGGTGGGTGTTTTCGATGACGACAATCGCATCGTCAACCACGATACCCAATGCCAACAGGAACGAGAACAGTACGATCATGTTGAGCGTGAAACCGATGGTGGGCATGACCAGAAATGCAAGGCACATGCTCAGAGGAACAGAAAGCGCTACGAAGAAGGCATTGGTGGTCCCCATGAAGAACATCAGGATTACAAATACCAGGATGAATCCGATGATGATCGTATTGATCAGGTCGTGAAGCGTGGTGCGGGTCTGTTCGCTTTGGTCGCCGGTAAGTGTGACCCGTAGGTCCTTCGGCCATTCATTTTCTTTCAACTCGTCCATCATCTCCACGATCTTATCCGAAGTGGAAATCAGGTTTTCACCTTTCCTTTTGATGATGTTCAACGTGATGACATTCTTCTTGTCCAGCCGTGCGAAACTCTGTTGTTCTTTGAACGAGTCTTTCACCTCGGCTATTTCCTGTAGGTAGATGTAATTTCCTTCGGTGGAGGAGATGATCAAGTTGCGCAGTTGATCGACATTCCGGAATTCGCCCGATACGGTCAAAGACCTTCGGATACCGTCCATTCTGACGGATCCGCCGGGTATGGTCAGGTTTTCAGTCTGGATGGCACGTGCGATATCGCTCATGGTAAGTCCGGCCGCCTGCATCTTCAGCATGTCCACGTTGATCTGGATTTCCCGCTCAAGTGCGCCGATGATGTCCACCTTTTTTATCTCCTTCATGCTCTCAAGCATATCCTTCGCGTCGTCGGCATACTGCTTGAGTCGATTCAAGTCGTAGTCTCCACTGATGTTCACCTGCATCACAGGCAAATCGGCGAAGTTGATATCGAGGATTTCAGGGTCGTTTTTCAGGTCTTTCGGAAGGTCTTTCTTGGCACGGTCAACCGCGTCCTTGACACGCTGTTTGGCCTCCTCCATCTTTACGTCCGACCCGAATTCAACCATGATGTTGCAGTAATCCTGCAAGGAGTTGCTCTTTAACTTCTTGACTCCCGCGATGCTCTTGCATTCCTTTTCTATCGGCCTGACCACGAGGTTCTCGATGTCTTTGGGTGAGGTGCCAGGATAGATTACACTGACATAGATGTTCGGCAGAGAAATGTCCGGGAAATTCTCTTTGGGCATATTCTGATACGCGGAAACCCCGGCAAGGGCGAGTATCGCAGTGATTACGAATACAGCCGTCCTGTTGTTGATGGCCCAGGTGGACGGTTTGAATTCCTTTTTTATTTCTTCTTTCATGCCTTTGGATTCGTCTTGTTTTACTGCCTTAACGGTTTTACTGGCTGATCACATCGCCATCGAGGATGCTCTGATAGCCGGTGGTGATCACTAAGTCGCCATCATTGAGGCCCTCTTTTATTTCAGCATTTCCATTGTAGGTGGAGCCGCTTACCACTTTCTTTTTTCGGGCAATCGTTTTGTTGCCTTCTTTACTCGCTACATACACGAATTCAGCATCGCTGGATTTTTGAATCGCTGCAACCGGTAAAACGAAGGCGGATGGATTGGTGTAATCGACGATCTTCAGTACGGTCACCATGTTCGGACGGAATTCGCCGTTCTTATCGTCCAGTCGTATCTCCACATTGAAAGTCCTGTTCAAGCGATTGATGGCTTTGCCGGCGTAATCCAATTTTTCTTCGATTTCTTTATTCAGATCGGGGAAACGAAGAATGACTTTATTCCCGCTCTCGATAGAAGATATGTATGATTCAGCTACTTCAGCAGTGACTTTCAGTGCTCGCATGTTCACCACCCGTATCGCTGGTATTCCGGGAGCAAGACTCTGTCCGTTCTTGATCATGACTTGTTCTACGGTGCCGTCGATCGGCGACTTGATCAAGGACATGCTCAATTGCTCTTTCACTCCCGATAATCTTTTCTGTAATGCGTCCCTGTTGGTCTTTGCCTGCAGGTATTGCATTTCACTGCCGATGCGTTGCTGCCAAAGGTTTTGTTGGCGCTGATACACTTGGTCGGCGAGATCGAGTTGTGATTTCACCTCGTCGTAAGCCTGTCTGACGACCCTGTCGTCCAGACGTGCCATCGTTTGTCCTTTTTGTACCCGGTCGCCTGCTTTCACATTTACTGAAATGACATTTCCCATCATTTCCGGGCTGACTGTCACGTCCTGGTCGCCTTCGATTCTTCCCTGTATCTCTACATAGTGGTTGAATTCCACAGGATGGACCTGACTGGTGGCAACCAGTTTTCCGTCTTTTCCCGAAGAGGTGGTGTCGCTTTTACTTAGTTCTTCTTCCAGCTTGGTGATCTGTTCGCGCAATTCAGCATGCTGTTTTTTCAGCTCATTAAGAAGTGCTTGCTTGTCTTGCGTCTTGGTGGAGCAGGAGAGAAGCGATACGATGGTTGAAAGTAGAATGATCTTTCTCATGATGGTGGTTGATTTTCTTCTCAGTAACGGATATTGCCCATGGCCAATTCAAGATCGATCTTCGCGATGATGGCGGCATAGACGGCGTTGTAATAATTCGATTGTGCTTCTTTAAGGGATGTCTCTGCATCGAGCACTTCCAAATTGGATCCGACTCCCTGATCGTATTTCAGTTTGGATGTCCTGACGACTTCTTTTGCAAGACTTAGGTTCTGCTCTTGTAATTCAAGTGTGCGTTGTGCGTCTTCCATTGTCAGTCGGCTGTTATCGATCTGCATGGAGGCTGCATTTTCAAAATTCTCCAATTCATTGCGGATTTTTTCGAGACTATAGCTCGTTTGTCTGATTTTGGCCTGCTTTTGAAAGCCGTCGAATATGGGTATGTTCAATGTAGCACCCAGAATTCCTGTTGGGTACCACCTGCGACTCGGGTCGAGCAGGTTGAATGCATTCCGTTGTGCAGTGGTGCTGATATTCGCAAATCCCACTAATGAAGGATAGTAACCCACTTTGTATCTCTTCACATTGTACTCCTGCAAACGGTATTGTGTCCTTAGGATATCATGTTCGATGCGACGAGTGACGTCCACACTGCTGGTGCCAGTAGATAGATCTTTCACTTTTTCTATGTCAAGCGAATCGGTAAGGACCAGACTCTCACTCATGTTCATTCCCATCTGGTATTTCAACAGGTTTTCCGTGATGAGTTCCATGTTGTTCATTTTTTCCTTTTCGCTGACCACGTTGTTGTAAGCCAGATTGACCCTGTCGAGGTCGATTTTCTCCACGAAGCCATTGTTGTAAAGTGCTTTCGTGTCTTTTTTCAGTTTGAAAAGGCGTGCTACGTTCGCGTCGATGACCTTTCTTCGCTCTCTGACCAAAAGCAACGCATAATAAGCCTTGTATACGGATGCCGCAGTTTCAATCCGGGTACGTGTCAGGTTTTTATTTGCCAGTTCCCGTATGGTCTTTGTCGCTTGTACTCCGACCAGATAAGAAGGGTCGAATAAAAGCTGGCTGGCGGTGATCCCTGCAGTACTTTGCCATTGCGTACCGAACTTCACTGGAATGAACGACCCTGGAGCTCCTCCGAAGAATTCTCCTGGAATGAGGTTAGTCGGTAACTCGAAGAAATCCTTGATGTCCACCGATCCGTTCAGTTGTGGCAGACCGATGCCGATGATTTCTTTTACTTGAGCATCTGAAATCTTTGCATCCAGATTGGCATTCGCTATGTCCTTGTGATGTGCAAGTGCATAGTCGATTGCTTCTCTGGCTGAGAGTCGCGAGGTGCTGTCAGATTCCGATGCTGAAACTCCTTTGATGGCTAGAAAAGCCATAAGCAGGAGAATGAATCTTTTTTTCATGGTTTATCCTATTGAATTTTATTCTTCTTCTTGTATGTGTTTGTATCGGTTGATCAACCTGTGCCCTTTTATCGTCACTATGCCATGAAGGAAATGGTCGAGCAAGGCAAGTTGGACGTCCGGAATATTGAATCGGGAAGGGGGATAGGTTTTAGGATTATAGCCCATTTCGACTTCTTCCAGCCGCAGGCGGGCAAGAATCTTCACATCGATATCCTTTCGGTAAAGCCCGCTGCGGATGCCTCTGCGCATGTTGTCTTCTACGAAATGCAAAATGGTGGCTTCTTTGAACTCCTGGAATCTTCTCCACGACCGGTCATGATACTTCTGTAAATCGTACATCACCGATGGGCTCATCTTGCTCATCATGGTCGAAAGGGAAGCGAGCAATGCAAGTATCTCTTGGATGGGATCGGCCGATTTCTGACGGATGCCACTCATCTCTTTTTCCTGCTGCTTTAACTCCCGTGCAGTCAATTCATCAACCAGCGCGTCCTTGTCGGTGTACCACTGATAAATCGTCTTCTTTGAAATTCCCAATTGAGCGGCGATATCGTCCATGGTCACACTGCGCATGCCATGCCTGAAAAAAAGCTCTTTGGCTCCTTCCAGGATACGTAATTCGGGATCGAGTGTGCGTACGGTGCTCATTAGGGTGGGCAAAACTATGGAAACTATAAACAATCCCAAAGTTTCCAAAGTTTTGTAGACCCCTAATTTCACTTCCCGATTCAGGAATCGTTTGCCGCATAGCTTGCTTTTACAGCTGTTTTACAAGATTGCAACTCATGGACGGCTTTCGTAATTTCGTGGCTCCTCATGATGTTCGATCAGCTCTCTGCCATTTCTCCTGTCGACGGTCGCTACCGGAATCAGACAGAAGAGCTGTCTGCCTTTTTCTCTGAATCTGCATTGATCAGGTACCGTCTCCGGGTGGAAGTCGAATATTTCATTTCCTTGTGTGAAGCCGGACTTTTGCCGCTGAAAGGTGTCGATATGCAAGATGCAGTTCGACTACGTGATCTCTATTCCGGGTTTTCAGCAGCTGATGCTGCTTCGGTAAAGGAGTTTGAAAAGGTCACCAACCATGATGTCAAGGCGTTGGAGTACTTCATGAAGGGGCGTATGGATTCGACCGGATTGGCTCCATTCAAGGAGTTCGTTCACTTCGGACTGACATCACAGGATATCAATAATACAGCCTTCCCGCTGGCAATTAAAGAAGCGGTCGTTCAATGCTATCTTCCTTTTCTTGAATCCATCATTGTTCGGATGACGGGTTTGGCTGCAGCTTGGAAGGATATCCCGATGCTCTCCAGGACGCATGGTCAACCTGCATCGCCCACCAGATTGGGTAAGGAAATGAGCGTTTACGTCGAGCGTTTGCAGAATCAACTGGATGTCCTTTCCAAGATTCCTTTCACTGCCAAGTTCGGAGGAGCGACCGGTAACTTCAATGCGCATCACATAGCTTTTCCAGAGGTCGACTGGCGAACGTTTGCAGATCGATTCGTAAGTGATCGGCTCGGGCTGGTCCGCCAGCAGCATACCACTCAAATCGAACACTATGATCAGCTTTGCGCCTTGTTCGATGCGATGAAACGTATCAATAATATCCTGATCGATTTCAATCGGGATGTGTGGACCTATATCAGCATGGATTATTTCAAACAGAAGATCCGCGAGGGAGAAGTAGGTTCATCAGCCATGCCGCACAAGGTCAATCCCATCGACTTCGAAAATTCGGAAGGAAACCTGGGTATGGCCAATGCATTGTTCGAGCACCTTTCCGCCAAGCTGCCCATCAGCAGGCTGCAGCGGGATCTCACCGACTCGACCGTCCTGCGGAACGTAGGTGTTCCTTTTGCTCATACCTTGATCGCTTTCAAATCGCTCGTCAAGGGTATCGATAAACTGCTTGTCAATCGCGATGGCATCGATGCCGACCTGTCTCGGAACTGGTCGGTCGTTTCCGAAGCGATTCAAACCATTCTTCGCAGGGAAGGTGTCGATCAGCCGTATGAGTTACTCAAAGGCCTGACCCGTACCAATCGTCCCATCGACCGCGAAACTCTCCATGCATTCATTGACACTCTGGATGTTGCTGACAAGGTGAAAGCCGAACTCAAGGACATCACGCCTTTCAATTATACAGGAATCTGATTCATGAAAGTGACGGGTTTCACCTTTGTCCGCAATGCGGTAACCTATGATTATCCGGTTGTCGAGGCCATCACATCCATTCTTCCTGTATGTGATGAGTTCGTAGTGCTGGTAGGTGATTCACAGGATGAAACCCGGTCGCTGATCGAGTCGATCGGTTCCGACAAGATCCGGATCATCGATAGCGTGTGGGATGAGTCCTTGCGCGAGGGCGGACGTGTTCTCGCAGCCGAAACGGATAAGGCGTTTCGACAGATCAGTTCCGATGCCACGTGGGCTTTCTACATCCAAGCGGATGAAGTGGTGCACGAGCAATTCCTCCCGACTATCAAAAAAGCCTTTGAGCAATTTGCCGATGATGCCGACGTGGAGGGTCTTCTTTTCCGGTACAAGCACTTTTATGGATCGTATGATTACGTGGGCGATTCCACGCGTTGGTATCGCAATGAAGTACGTGTCGTCCGATTCGATTCGGAAGTGCGTTCCTACCGTGATGCTCAAGGGTTCAGGAAGTCGGGCCGACCGCTGGTCGTGGAGCCGATCGATGCATGCATTTACCATTATGGTTGGGTAAAGCCTCCAGAAAAGCAACAGGCCAAGCAGTTGCAGTTTCATCGGCTATGGCATTCGGATGATACAGTCGCATCCATCGTTGGCACCGCAGCTTCCTTTGATTACTCCAAGATAGATTCACTGGCTTTATTCGACAGCACTCATCCTCAAGTGATGAAACAGCGGATTGCGAGTAAAAACTGGACTTTCGATTTCGATCCGGCTTCGCGGAGATTATCGTTCAAATCCCGCTTCAAAATGGCCGTTGAGCGAATCACCGGGTGGCGTATCGGCGAGTACAAGAACTACAGGCTGAGGAAGTAGTCAGCCTTGCGGTCGCTGTAATATCTTCTTCAATTTTCCCATCCACTGGCCAGTACATCGGCCAAGTGCATCACTTTGATCGGCTTCCCCTGCTTACGCAACAATCCGTGCAGGTGCATCAGGCAGGACATATCGGTCGAAACGATATAATCAGCACCCGTAGCCTCTGCATTCTTCACTTTTTGTTCAGCCATCCCTACTGCAATCGGTTCGTATTTGACAGAGAATGTTCCTCCGAAACCGCAACAGGTTTCGTTGTCTTCCAGTTCGATCAGTTTAAGGCCGCGTACATTTTTCAGCAGTTCCCTGGGCTCTTTCCGTATACCGACCTCCCTTAAGCCGCTGCACGAATCGTGATAGGTGATGGTGCCATCCAGGCGGGCGCCGAAATCGGTCTTGCCCAATACGTTCACCAGGAAGTCGCTCAGTTCGTATATGTTCTTCTGGACGACTTTGTACTTGTTATGGAAAGTGGTGTTATGAAAGATCTCTCCGTAATAATTTTTGACCATGCCGACACAGGAAGCCGAAGGCGAAACAATGATGCGATCGTCTGGAAAATCATGGATGAACTTTTCAGCTACATCCCTGCATTGGTCCCAGTAGCCGGCGTTGAATGCCGGCTGGCCACAGC
>JBJTRB010000297.1:0-5855 GCA_046075925.1 Bacteroidota bacterium
GATACAGTACAGTCGGCTGTTGCACAACAGGCGGATATCGCCATCATCGACACTGCCGGTCGACTTCACAACAAGATCAATCTGATGAACGAGCTTTCCAAGATCAAACGAGTCATGCAGAAGGTGATTCCTGATGCTCCCCATGAGATCTTGCTTGTCCTGGATGCATCGACCGGTCAAAACGCCGTTGAACAAGCACGCCAGTTCACCAAAGCCACCGAGGTCAACGCGCTTGCTCTTACCAAACTGGATGGAACAGCTAAAGGCGGAGTGGTGATCGGAATTTCCGACGAGTTCCGCATTCCTGTAAAGTACATCGGGGTAGGAGAGCGTATGGAAGACCTCCAAACCTTCGATAGAGACGCTTTTGTCGACTCACTTTTCGGAACCGGATCATGAGGACGAAATCACTCAAGAAAAACAAGGTGAATGTTATCACCCTTGGATGCTCGAAGAATATTTTCGATTCCGAAGTGCTCATGGGGCAGCTTCGTGCGAACAAGTTCGATGTCGCCCATGAGACGAATGATGAGGATGCCGCTGTCGTCATCATCAATACATGCGGTTTCATCGACAATGCCAAGCAGGAGAGCATAGATACCATCCTTGAATTCGCACAGGCCAAGAAAGAAGGACGTATCGACAAGCTCATAGTCACTGGTTGCCTCAGCGAGCGTTACAAACCGGAGTTACGGAATGAGATTCCGGATGTGGATGATTTTTTCGGTACTCGGGATTTACCAAAACTGTTGAAGTCGCTTGGTGCAGATTACAAACACGAATTGGTCGGCGAGCGGTTACTTACCACTCCTCAACATTATGCCTATCTGAAAATTTCAGAGGGATGCGATCGTCCTTGTTCGTTTTGCGCCATTCCGTTGATGCGTGGCAAACATCTGTCCGTACCATTCGAACAGTTGACAGAGCAAGCTTCCCTTCTTGCGAAAAAGGGAGTGAAGGAGCTCATTCTTATTGCCCAGGATCTTACTTATTACGGACTGGACGTTTATGGTCGGCGCGAACTGCCAGAACTCTTGCGCCGCTTGTCGGACGTCGAAGGCATCGATTGGATCAGATTGCACTATGCTTACCCGTCCGGATTCCCCATGGAAGTCTTCGACGTGATGAACGAACGTTCCAACATTTGCAAGTACCTCGATATGCCGTTGCAGCATATTTCGGATGACATGCTGAAAAGCATGCGGCGCGGCACCTCAAAGCAAAAGACCATCGACTTAGTCGATTCAATCAGAGACAAAGTGCCTGGCATCACCTTGCGAACAACGTTGATCGCAGGATATCCGGGAGAAACCGAGCAACATTTCAATGAAATGGCTGAATGGGTGAGGGCGACCCGCTTTGATCGGTTAGGAATATTCACCTACTCACACGAAGAGAGCACACATGCCTACGGACTGGAAGACGATGTTCCAGATGAGCTGAAAAGAGAACGTGCAGAGGCCATCATGTCTATTCAGCAAGAAATCTCATCGGACTTGAATCAAGCTAAAGTCGGTAAGACCTTTCGAGTCTTATTCGATCGCAAAGAGGGTAACCATTTCATTGGCAGAACCGAGTCGGATTCGCCCGAGGTGGACAACGAAGTACTTGTTGATGCCACTTCCAATTATATCAGAATTGGCGATTTTGCCGATATCAAAATCAACCGAACGGAAGAATTCGACCTCTTTGGTGAACCTGTAGAATGAAAAAAGGACCCATTGGGTCCTTTAATAAGCCAATTGTTTTTCTGATCAGTGCTTGACTACGAATTTCCCGACAGACATTCCTGCTTTGAAAAAGTAAAGTCCTTCAGGAAGATTTCCAGTATCCAAACGTTTTTCAGCCCCCATGCCGAGAAGGGGCAAGTTGAATGAGCGACCGTCAAGCGAATAAAGTGCAATACTGCGAACGCCAGAATCAGTGATGGTGATAGTCACGAAATTATCAGCTGGGTTCGGGGATACAGATAAGGCAGCGCCCGCTTCGGCAGTAGGAGCCGAAAGTATAACGGACTGAACCAGGTAGGAAGACGAATTGGAGGTTGTGCCCAGACTGTCTGCTTCGATATCCAACACGAAACTGGCTTGTGATTGCGTATAGTAGCGGAAAGAGGTTGTTTGTGATTGGGAAGTGGAAACGTTAACATAAATACCTGTACCAGGAAACGCCTCTGCAGCGACAGTCGTAGTGGTAAGGTCTGTTCCTTTGACGCGTAACACATCGCTGTAAGATGAATTAGGCAGAAGCAAAGTGCCATAACCATCAGCCAAGAAATCAGAAGTCACGGCAATTGTAATACGTAAGTTAGTTCCTGAAAGCGAGGTGTCAATGGTGAACCCTGTGGAGGAAGTGCGGGTGTTGCCATATGTAAAGGGAACAGGAACAAAAAGAGCTCCGTTGTTCAGTGCGAAGACACTTCCGTTCGCATCGACAAAGCCATCCTGATAAAAGCCGGAATTGTTTGTGGTGTAATATCCCCAGGTCAGGTTGGGAGCGTCGTAAGCAGCAAGGTTACTTGTAGGGAATGATCCTGCATAGGGAGTCCCTGTTGCAGAAGTAAATCCTAGGGTGTCCAGGTATTGATTCAACAGCCCGGTATAATCCCAGGTGACGTTTGCTCCTCCGGCAGGGATGGAAGCAAAGTAGTTGGTGTCATTCGCGGTAGTCCATGCCAAACCAGCGATAGGCAATTGTGCTGTAGTGATGGTTGGCTGGGCATTAGCTGCCATCAAGGAGATTGAGAGCAAGAGGATGGGCAAGAATCTTTTCATGGTAGATTTGGTTTCTAGTGTGTGGATGATGTCATCTAAGATCGACTATTTCCGCTCCGGGATAGTTTTTTGCCGAGTAAACTAAAACCGTTTCATCGGTCACCCCGTTAGCAAGGAACTGATCGACTTGAATGGTTTGGGTCGAGCCGTTCTTATCGTACATGATGGCGCTGACAATGGATTTGTCTGCCTTGTTGATGTTAAGTTTCACTTTGAAAATGGCTTTCTTCTTGGGGTCGTTCGGAATAAGCTCGATGGATTGTATCACTTTACCAGACTCTGTACGCTCTCCCATGAATTTGGATTGCCATCCTTTTTCGTACATGGTGAAGATGTTGGTCGGAGTGATCGAATTCTCATCCTGCTTTTGATTATCGATCTGCACTTCATTGGCATCTTTCACGTACGTCCATCGGGTAGAACCATCACAAATCACTTCCTGGCCCGCAATCTCCAAGCGGTATTTGGCACCTTTAAGGTAAAGGACGCCCTTCTCAACGGTTTTGGAATTGTCCTTAGGGTTTTGGACGGTAATGGTGAACGAAGCTTTTACAGACTTGTAGGACTTGTAACGGTTGCTTACTGCGTTCAGCACATCCTGTGCTTTTTTATCTTGAGCATTGGTGGCATTGATTGAAATCAAGGCCAGCATGAATGCAAAAATTCGGGAAACGATTCGGTTCATAGTATCAATAAATCCAAGATAAAGTTAGGAATTAAGCGCAGAAAGCAATTTCCAGGCCAAAGGATCAGGCCTCCTTACTCTTCATGTTTTCCAGCATGTTCTCCAAGGAAAGCGCGTCTTTGATGAGTACTTCCCTTGCTTTACTTCCCTCGAAAGGCCCGATGATCTTAGCGGCCTCCAACTGGTCGATGATCCTGCCAGCCCTGTTGTAACCGAGTTTCAATCTGCGTTGAAGCAGCGAGGCCGAACCCTGTTGGTGCTGAACGATGATGTGAGCCGCATCTTCAAATAGCGGGTCACGATCATCTGCGTCGAACTCCTTCGATCCCTCGCCTGATTCATCCACATACTCTGGAAGCAGGAAGGCATCAGAATAACCGCGTTGGTTGCCGATGAACTCCGTGATGCGCTCCACCTCAGGCGTGTCGACAAAGGCGCATTGGAGGCGTATCAAATCGGCGCCCGTAGATAAGAGCATGTCTCCGCGACCTATAAGTTGGTCGGCGCCGCCCGTGTCAAGAATAGTACGGCTGTCGATTTTAGAAGTGACGCGGAAGGCAATCCTGGCAGGGAAGTTCGCTTTGATGGTACCTGTGATGATGTTGACGGAAGGACGTTGCGTAGCAATGATCAGGTGAATACCGATGGCGCGAGCCAATTGCGCCAAACGGGCGATAGGCGTCTCAACTTCCTTACCGGCTGTCATGATCAAGTCAGCGAATTCATCCACCACGAGAACGATATAGGGCAAATAGCGGTGACCGTTATTCGGATTCAGCCTACGGGAAATGAACTTGGCGTTGTATTCCTTGATGGTCCTGACTTGCGCATCCTTCAGGAGCTCGTAACGTTGGTCCATTTCAATGCACAACGAATTCAGCGTGTTGATGACCTTCTTGGTGTCCGTGATGATCGCTTCTTCCTCGTTCGGCAACTTCGCGAGGAAATGACGCTCGATCGTCTTGAAAAGCGTAAGTTCTACTTTCTTGGGATCGACCAACACGAATTTGACTTGTGCAGGGTGTTTCTTGTATAGTAACGAAACCAGTATGGCATTCAGACCGACAGATTTACCCTGACCGGTAGAACCAGCCATCAGCAAGTGAGGCATTTTGGCCAGATCGGCTACGAACACCTCGTTAGAGATGGTCTTGCCCAATCCGATAGGAAGGTCATATTCGGAATTGACAAATTTTTCCGAGCCCAACACATTCTTCATCGGGACGATCTCGGGCTTCTGGTTCGGCACTTCGATGCCGATGGTTCCTCGACCCGGGATAGGAGCGATGATACGGATGCCTAAGGCGGAAAGACTCAATGCGATATCGTCTTCCAGGTTCTTGATCTTGGAAATCCTTACACCTGCCTGGGGGACGATTTCAAATAGGGTGACGGTCGGCCCGATCGTAGCCTTGATCTTGTCGATACCGATGTTGTAATGCCCTAACGTTTCTACGATTCGGTTCTTATTGGCCTCCAGCTCTTCCTTGTTTATCTCGATTCGTTTATCCCCATAGTTCTCGAGCAAATCAAGGGTCGGGAAATGGTACGACGAAAGGTCAAGCGTAGGATCATAGTCTCCTTGCGCATGAACGAGTTCTTCATTGCCTTCAACGATGGTTTCTTCCTGATTGATGGCTGCCACTTCCATGGGCACCTCTTCCTCATCAGTATCAGGAATATCGGAATTAGGGATTTCCGTATCCAATTCGAATTGATTTTCTGCTTCCTGCTCTTCAACCTCTTCTTCTTCAGAAATATCGAGCGAAAGAAATTCATCGTCCTCTTCTGCCAATATGGGCTCATCTTCGACTTCTTCCTCCATTTCCAATTCAATGGTTTTAGCAAGCTCGTTAGGACGAATCTGATTTTCAACAGGCACCTCGACGGCAAGGTCAGAGATTTGCTCCTTTACAAGATCAGGCTGAGCAACAGCCGGTGCTGCATTTTTCCAGCCTAAGGGCATATTGAACGCGGCAACCATAAAGCCTGTTAGAGAGAAAGCGAGTACTGCAATGGATCCTATGAAACCGACAAGTCCATTCAAGACGCTGCTCAACTGAAAACCATAACCACCGGCAAGGATCAGAAGGTCCGGTTGCTTGTGAAACAGAAAGCCTAGTGTGGTGGATAGCCAAACGACAGAGAAGAACGTATATCGAAGAGTTTTACCCAGCGGCAGTAGTTCGGATTTCCAAATGATGCGTACTGAAAACAGGAACAACAGGAAGGGAATGGCAAACGAAGAAATACCGAACCATTTATACTGAAACAGTAAGGCAGCAGACGCTCCTATCTTTCCAAGCCAATTGTCCACTTTTACATCCTGACGCGTGATCAATTGCCAGAAACCATCCACACCGGCAATCGCCTGATCCGATTTCCAAGTGAAGAAA
>JBJTRB010000298.1:0-4196 GCA_046075925.1 Bacteroidota bacterium
CGACGATGGCACTGGAGCCAGAATGAACACCCGTGGAAAGAGCTGCGCCGAGCAATTGCCATACTGGCACGTCGCCTACTGCGAACATGCGGACAAACGATCCGATTGCAGCCAGCTGAACAGCCACGTGCAAAAAAAGAATCGCATCCGGAACCAGAGCATCCCCTCCATGATCATTAGAGGTGTCTTCGGGGAAAAACCACTCGATCGCCGCCAGCAAACCAAGCGTGAAGAAGGCATTCAAGAAAACCCATGGTCCGCCCATCAGGTTGCCGGTCACTGTAAGTGCACCTGGCAACAGGCTCCAAAAGTATTTTATGTTTCTGGCGGACATGCTTGTTACAAATCTAATGATTTGGAGGCAGTAAGGTCGTTGACAAACATCAAATTTATGAGGCTGGAATGCGTTAGAAACCCCGAAATAAGTTGGTATTTTCGTAGCAAGAGCCTGACAGTCTCCATGAGAACAATAATTACCCTCCTCCTGTTGCAGCTGGTCCTGTTTTTTGACGGACAAGCACAGTCGAAAAAGAACGACCTGGTCCAGTTCTCCGGTGTAATCGTTTCAGGCGATAGTCTGCAATCCATCCCATACGCCAGCATCATGATTCGAGGAACCAGTCGGGGTACGATCTCGGATTACTATGGCTTCTATTCGTTCGTTGCAAAAATGAATGACACGGTGGAATTCGCTGCAATCGGTTACAAGCGCAGTTATTTCGTGATCCCGGATACTTTGACTGACCACCGATGCTCCTTGATCCAGATCCTTAAACCCGATACGATTCTGCTGAAGGAGGTCGTCATTTTCCCATGGCCTACCAAAGAGCAATTCAAGGAAGCCTTCATTCGCCTGAGAGCACCCTACGACGATCTTACCCGCGCTGAGCGCAACCTTGATCGTCGACAACTGGATTACCTGGCTTCCATTACACCGATGGACGGATCCATGAATTTCAAGTGGCAGATGCAGCAACAGACCAGCCAACTATATTATGCCGGTCAGCTGCCGCCCAACAACCTGCTCAATCCTGTCGCATGGGCCAAGTTCGTCCAGATGTGGCAGAATGGAGAATTCAAATCGAAGGACGACTTTGACATCAAAGACCGATAAAATCGTCCGATGAGGCTTTACTTTTTGACCTTTCTTTTTCTTGTATGTCAAAGTGCAGTAGCACAGAAGGCACAGATTTACGGCACCATCACCGACTCTACGCGTAAGCCGCTCTTCGGTGCAACCGTTGCAGTCTTCGGCGAACCGTATGGAACCAGTACGGCGGACGATGGACGCTATGAATTGGAGGTACCTGCTGAGCGACTGATCAAATTGGTCTTCTCCAATACCGGCTTGACCAGTGACACACTACTGGTCAAACTGGCAAAAGGGGAACGCAAAATGATCGACCGGAGGCTTGCGGGCAGGATCTACCAGATGAAAGATGTCACTATTGAGGAGCGCTCCATCAAAGACCTCAACGTCAAATCCATCCAGCCATCTTTGGTGAGCATACTTCCCACTCCCAATCAGAGTGTGGAAGACATCATCAAGACACTTCCTGGCGTATCCTCCTCCAATGAATTGAGTTCGCAATATTCAGTGCGCGGTGGAAACTTCGACGAGAACCTAGTCTATATCAATGACATCGAAGTGTATCGACCGCTCTTGGTAAGAGCCGGTCAGCAGGAAGGACTCAGCATCATCCACCCCGACATGGTGCAGGCGATCCGTTTCTCGGCAGGAGGATTCGACGCCATGTACGGCGACAAACTTTCCTCGGTGCTGGATATCCGGTACAAGCGCCCAACACGCTTCGCCGGAAGCGCCTATGCTTCCTTACTGGGAGCCGGATTGGAATTGGAAGGATGCAGCAAGAACAATACATCCTACTGGATGACCGGCGTCCGTCAAAAAACGAATCAATACCTGTTGAACACACTGGAGACAAAAGGCGAGTATCGTCCCTCCTTCACCGATGTACAGTTGCTCACCGGTCATGACTTCGGAAAAAAATGGAATGTCGAGCTGTTCGGCAACCTGTCGTTGAACCGCTACAATCTTTTACCACAAAACAGAGAAACCAATTTCGGAACCATCAATGATGCGAAAAGGTTCACGGTATATTTCGAGGGCAGGGAAGCCGATCGGTATCAGACGTGGACAGGGGCCTTCTCAACCACCTTCAAGCCGAACGAAAAAGTCAAACTGAAGTTGATCCTTACCGGCTACCGGACGCGTGAGGAAGAAAACTTCGATATCCTCGGACAATATTTCCTTGATCAGCTGGAAGCCGATCTCGGCAAGGCCGATTTCGGACAGGTTGCTTTCAATCTGGGAGTAGGCTCTTTTCTGAGTCATGCAAGAAACAGGCTTGACGGACAGATTTATGCTGTCGAACATCGTGGCGAGCGGGTTGGAGAGCATGGGCTGCTGATGTGGGGTGTTCGTGCGCAGGAGGAGCACTTCATCGATCGCATGCACGAGTGGAACTACAACGACTCCGCTGGATTCTCCATTCCTTCTACCAGGGATTCCATCAACCCTGAAATCGTTCTGAACGATGTAGTCATTTCCAACAACGATCTCAGAACGCGACGATTCAGCGGTTTCCTGCAACAATCCTGGGAACTTGGGGAAGAGAGAAGATTCGTCATCACTGCTGGAGTCAGGGGATTGTATTACTCTTTGAACGAGAGCTTTCAATTGAGTCCGCGTGCTTCCATCACCTTTAAACCTGACTGGGACCGAAAGGTCAATTTCAGAGCTGCAGGAGGTGTTTATTATCAGGCTCCCTTCTACCGTGAACTGAGAGACTTGGATGGTTCGATTATACCAACGATCCCCACCCAAAAGTCGGTGCATGCTGTTATAGGTAACGACTTCCCCTTCTTTGCGCTCGGAAGGAATTTCAAGCTGACTACTGAAGTGTATTACAAAGCGCTGGAAACGTTGATACCTTACAAGATCGACAACCTGCGGATACGCTACCTGCCTGAATACACTTCGACCGGCTATTCCACCGGAATCGATCTGAGATTGTTCGGTGAATTTGTAAAGGGCACCGAGTCGTGGGCGAGTTTATCCGTTATGAAAACGGCTGAAGACTTGAAGGGGGATTATTACATAGACAATTACAACAAAGAAAACGAGAAGATCATTCCTGGTTACACCTATGATGATTCGGTGGCGTATAGCGTTCGAGTAGAACCGGGGTACATTCCTCGACCTGCAGACCAACGCGTCAGCTTCAGTCTGTTTTTCCAAGATTACTTACCGAAATCACCCACCTTCAAAATGTCTTTGTTCCTTGCTTTCGGTTCAAGACTGCCATTCGGTCCTCCCGGCCCCAACCGCTATACTGACATCCTGCGTGCACCTCCTTACCGACGCGTCGATATCGGATTCTCCAAGCAGTTAGTCGGCGAAGGTGTTACGAAGCGTCCGAAGAGTCGGGTTTTGAAGCCTTTCGAGTCGCTTTCAATCGGATTGGAGGTATTCAACCTATTGCAAGTTTCAAACGTAGCCTCCTACACGTGGGTGACGGATGTATCCAATGCCCGCAAATACGCTGTTCCTAATTACCTTACCAGCCGCCAGTTGAATATCCGTCTAAACGCACGATTCTGACATGAGCATGCGCCGAACCACCGACACGCTTTCCTCGCTGATCGTTATTCTTTGTTCTGTGCTTTTTACAACCAAGGTTGCTGCACAAAAGGTCGAGTTCTGTGAGCAAGTCACCCAGCAAGGAGAATGTATCCATGCCGGAAGTTTTTTCCGTGTCACTGATAAGGGCGGACGACTTCAAGTCGTGGTACATTCAGCGGCTCCATTAGCGGGCGACAAAGCCGTACTCGATCTGTTTTTCAAGGACGATTCCGGAAAGGAGAAATTCGAAAGCACCATCAAGGTGGATGTTCAGCCGGACTGGATGTGGTTCTCCCGGCAGCTGGTATTTCAGCGACCAGGCGAATACGTAGTCTATGCTTACGATTCCAAAGGCAACCTCATTGGAACAGCTTCGCTTACCATAGGAAGAGCTGCGGATAAACAATAAGACGGTGTCAGCTTAATGGCGAATCCGGTTCCTTAGCCATGTGCCGGAATACCAAACGGTCCGACCACGAAGGAAACAACCGATTCAACCATACCGCCAATTTTCCTTCAGAAGTGAGAACAAGGTCTCGCTTGCGTTTGA
>JBJTRB010000299.1:0-8725 GCA_046075925.1 Bacteroidota bacterium
GTTGAATAATACCACTACTTACAACTCTTTAGTTGGTACACTGGGAACGGCTACAGGAACCGCCGGCAGTTATGCCAGCTACCTGACACTTGCCACGATTCCGATGACCGCCGGCGCCACCTACAATTTCTCATTGAGTTCATTGCAGGGTACAACGGCATACGGTAACTCTATGGCTATTTATATCGACTTCAACCGCGATGGCGATTTTGCCGATGCCGGTGAAGGTGTATACATTGCAGCGGCCACCACTTCAGGTGCTCACGCTGAGACAGGTTCTTTCACTGTCCCTCTTTCTGCAAACAATGGTTTGACCCGTATGCGTGTGATGGTTAACGAAGGTTTGATCACCAGTCCAACCATGACCATTAGCTACGGTGAGCGGGAAGAATACATGGTGAACATCAGTTCATCCAACAACGGAGGCGGCGGTAACTTTCCTTCGTTCACCTACTCGTGGAGCGACGGTTCGAACGTGGTTGGTACCACCAATCCATTGTCCACCCCGGTGAATGCCAACACCACCTTCACGGTGACGGCCAGCACGGTAGCAGGTTGTTCAGTCACCAGCAGTGTTGCTGTAACCGCCATTGCTTTGCCTGCTGCACCTACTGCCAATAATTCTACGCAGTGCGGCCCCGGCATTCCTACCGCTTCGGTTACTTCCAATACCGGCTTGGCTACCCCGCAATTCCGCTGGTATGCTGCGGCTACCGGCGGTTCGGCGTTGCAGAGCGGTACCAACGCTACTTATGGTACTTCCATCAGTGCCACAACAACTCTTTATGTTTCGGAATTCGACGGAACGTGCGAATCTGTACGTACGCCGGTTACCGTGACGGTCAATACCCCGCCAAGCATCACTCCATCCGGACCTGCTACCATCTGTAGTGGCCAGAGCACGACGATGTTCGTTCTCAGTTCCAACCCCGGATACGCTTACTCATGGAGCGGCGGCGGCGGCACAGGTGCTACGGTAACGGTATCTCCACTCACCACCACCACCTATACGGTGACGGCATTGGATACCACCACCGGCGGGGGCGATTCAGGTTGTACCATCTCGGCAACGAATGTCATCACGGTGAATGCTTCTCCTGTTGGAGTTACGGTGACGGCCAGCCCATCGACCATTTGTCAGGGCGCTTCGTCAACAGTGGCGCTTACCGGGGGCTTTAACGCCGGGGCTTATACCAGTGGTGCCTTCACTACAGTGAATACCACCACGGGTTATCCTGCGCCGTTAACCAACTATTACGGTGGTACGAAGACCCAGATGCTGTTCCTTGCTTCTGAGTTGACAGCCCTTGGTTACGCGGCTGGTGACAAAATCACCTCGCTTGGCTTTGCTGTGAGTGCGGTGGGTAGCACCTTTACAGGTACACTCAACAACTTTAGCATTGCACTTGGTCATAAATCAGTTACTGCATTGACCACCACCTTTGAAACCGGACTGACTTCAGTTGGTTCGCTCAATTGGAGTATTCCTACAACAGGTCTGCCGGTGATCACGTTTGTGACGTTTGCAACGCCATTTACCTGGAACGGCACCAGTAACGTGGTGATCCAAACTTCCTACAGTAATGCCAACTCGGGAACTGCTACCGATTTCGTTCAGACATACCTGACTAACGTAGGTTCTAACTACTGTTCGTATTATCGTGTTGATGGAGCTACTGCTGCGACGGTTCTCGCCGCAACTACTGCAACTGCAACCTCTACCAACCGTCCTGACGTTCGTCTCGGCTGGCAGAAAGACGGTGTTTACTCGTGGTCTCCAACCCCTGGCACGACCAGTTCCATTTCAGTCAATCCTTCTGCTACCACTATCTATACGGCTACTGCTACCAATGCCGCTGGTTGTACGGCTTCCGGAACGGCTACTCTGACGGTCAATCCGCTTCCTACGCCAACTACTTCTGCAACCAATGTAACTTGTAACGGCTTGGCAAACGGTTCGGTCACTTTCTCTGCTACCAACGGTACCGCACCTTATTCCTTCACCTTCGATGGTACTTCTGCCACCTCTCCTGTTTCGGGTAAAGGTCCTGGCACCTATACGGTCGTGGCGACCGACGCTAACGGTTGTACCCAGTCCACCACGGCTACCATCTCACAACCTGCTGTACTTTCCGTTTCAGCTTCCGGTAGTGCTCCTACGTGTTACAACAACACGGACGCTTCCATCACCTTCTCGGCTTCAGGCGGAACGGCACCTTATTCCTTCACTTTGAACGGAAGTGCCGCCACCTCTCCTGTAGCTAACCTGGCCCCTGGCACCTACTCGGTTGTCGCAACGGATGCCAACAATTGTACGGCTTCTCAGTCAGTCACTATCACTGCTCCTGCTGCACCTTCTGTCAGCGCAACCGCTTCTGCGGTGAATTGCTTCGGTGGTTCCTCTACGCTTGACGCGACTGCCGGCTTCAGCACCTATGCTTGGTCAGGACCAAACAGTTTCTCGGCCAGCACACAATCCGCTACGGCCAGTGATGCCGGTTCTTACTCGGTACTTGCCACCACGGCTGCCGGATGTACGGCTACCGGATCCGCAACGGTTTCTATCCCTACTCAACTTACAGCTACGGCTACCGGTAGCGATCCGCTGTGTAACGGCGGTTCTACCACGGTGACCGTTTCTGCTTCAGGAGGTACTCCGACCTACACTGGCACCGGTACCAACTCTGTCACTGCAGGAACGTATTCTTATACTGTAACGGATGCTAATGGATGTACTGCAAGTGCATCCATCACCATCGGTCAGCCGGATGCCATCTCGGTTACGGTTACTGCCAGCGATGTGCTTTGTTACGGCGGTACCACTTCTGTTTCCGTTTCTGCTACCGGCGGTACGGGAACCTTGACCGGCACGGGTAGCTTCACCGGATCTGCCGGAGTCCAGTCCTTTACGGTAACCGACGCTAACGGCTGTACGGGAACCGGATCGGTTACGATCAACCAGCCAGCAGCTGCCCTTTCAGTGACGGCTACCCCTGCCAGTGCTACCGTTTGTACGGGTGCAACCACCAGTGTGACCGTTGTCGCTTCCGGCGGAACCTCCGGCTATACCGGCGAAGGTTCGTTCACGCAGGGTGCAGGCACTCAGTCCTACTCGGTTACGGATGCGAACGGTTGTACCGCTTCTGCTTCTGCGACCATCACGGTTTCCACCAATAGCATCACCGCCTCTGCAGGTTCCAATGGATCCATTTCGGATGCCGGTGCTAACACGGTTGATTGCGGTACCGATAAGTCCTTCACCATCACGCCGGCTGCCTGCTATAGCGTAGCAGACGTACTTGTGGATGGTAGTTCTGTCGGCGCAGTGAGCAGCTACACGTTCTCGAACGTCACCGCTGACCATACTATTTCCGCATCGTTTGCCATCAACACCTACTCGGTTACGGCTTCAGCTTCAACCGGCGGTACCATTACGGCCACGGCTTCTGTGAATTGCGGTAGCGGTGCCAGCTACACGGCTACGGCTGATCCTGGCTTCCAGCTCGACGAACTCGTCGTGAACGGTACCTCTACGACGTATCCTCCCGGAACCACCACGGCTACTTACAACTTCAGCAATATCACCGCCAACCAGACCATCGTCGCTAACTTCACCGCGGCTTCTTGTCTGAATGCGGCTACTGCATCCGCACCAGCCACTGCTGCTGTTTGCGCAGGTCAATCTTATACCTTGAACGGAACCATCGGCGGTGGAGCCACCTCCGGTACCTGGAGTTCTTCCGGTACGGGTTCGTTCGACAATACCGCTTACGGTACGGGTACCTCCTACACGCCATCTGCTGCAGATATCGCAGCTGGCAGCTTCACCTTGACCCTCACCACCGATGATCCGGATGGTGCTGGTGCTTGCGTTGCAGCTTCTGCCTCTACGGTAGTCACCATCAATTCTGTTCCTTCTGTTTCCATCAGCGGAACCCTCTCTTATTGTGCAGGTGGTTCTACCACGCTTTCTGCCAGTGGAGCAAGCTCCTACCTGTGGTCGAATAACGAAACCACTTCATCCATCACTGCTACGGCCGGATCATACTCCGTTGTCGGAACGGGCTCGAACGGTTGTACCGCTTCGGCCAGCGCTTCTGTGACCGAGAATGCACTTCCTGCTGCACCTTCAATCACGGCTTCCGGATCGACCGCACTCTGTGCAGGTGGTTCGGTTACGCTTACTTCCAGCTATGTCGGCGGAAATGCATGGAGCAACGGTGCTACGACCGATGCTATCAGCGTTTCTGCGGCTGGTTCCTTCACTGTTACTTATACGGACGGCAACGGTTGCCAGTCCACTTCGGCTTCCACGTCGGTCAGCGTCAATCCGCTGCCTACCGTCTCCATTTCCGGCAGCACTGCATATTGCGCAGGTTCCAGCACTACGTTGACTGCCAGCGGTGCTGATACCTATGTTTGGTCGGATAACTCTACGGGTAGCACGCTTTCCGTATCCGCTGCAGGATCCTATTCAGTTGTCGGAACGGATGCAAATGGCTGTACCGCTTCTGCCAGCACTTCCGTTTCTGAAAACGCACTGCCAACCGCTTCCATCACAGGAACGGCTGCCATTTGTGCCGGTGCTTCCTCAACCCTCAGCGCGAACGCTGCTGCAGGCAGTGGCACCATCACTTCGTATGCTTGGTCATTGAACGGAACTTCTATCAGTGGTGCCACCTCTGGCACCTATGCTGCAACTGCAGATGGTAGTTATGGTGTGACGGTCACCAACAGCAACGGTTGTTCTGTCACGTCGGCGTCCTTCGGACTCACTGTGAATGCCTTGCCGAATGCTCCGACCGTTTCAGCTTCCGGCGCTACTACCTTCTGCTCCGGTGGTTCTGTTACACTTACTTCTGATTATACAGGCGGAAATACCTGGAGCAACGGTGCTACCACCGATGCCATCACGGTTTCTGCCAGCGGCAGTTACACTGTAACGTACACCGACGGTAACGGTTGTTCGGCTACTTCAGCTGCTACGGCTGTCACGGTCAACACCTCTTCCGCTTCTATTTCAGGTCAGTTGGGTGTTTGCCCTGGCGGTTCAACCACATTGACCGCTACTGCAACACCAGTTGCTGTATCGTATGCTTGGTCATTAAACGGTACCTCTACCGGTGTGACCACACAAGCGACTTCTGCCAGCGCAATCGGCACCTACTCCGTGGTCACCACGGATGCGAACGGTTGTACCGCTTCGGCTTCTGCAACAACGACGAATGCTGCCTTCACCGCTTCCATCGCCAGCAGCTGTGCTACCTGGTTGGTAGGTAACCAAACCACGTTGACTGCCAGCGCTTCTGTTGCCGGCACCTACACCTACTTGTGGAACAACGGCAGCACGAACGCCACCCTCAATGCCAACAACGCCAACACCTACTCTGTGACTCTGACCAATGCTGCGGGTTGTACCGCAACGGCCAGCTTCACTCTGGTGGGTGCACCGATGAATGGCGCTTACACCATCAACAGTGCAGCAGGTACCACCTGCGGTTCATTGGTTTCCTTGGCGAACGCCATCACGCATTTGAACACGTATGGTATGAGCGGCAACGTCACCATCAACGTGCCTGCCGGCTATACCGAAACCGCTCCTGTAGGCGGTCTTCAGTTGAAGATGTGCGGATTGGCTTCTAATCTGCAATCTGGACCTTCTCAGACCCTGACCATCCAGAAGTCGGGTAGTGGTGCCAACCCTGCCTTGACCGCATATGTCGGTACTTCAACCACCGTTGACGGTATCTTCGTCATCACCGGTGCTGACAACGTTACCATCGACGGTATAGATGTATACGAATCAACTGCCAACCGCGCTACGGCTGCTACGTCTACCACGCGTATGGAGTTCGGTTATGCCATCTTGAAGTGCAGCGGCGACGACGGTTCCAATGACGTGGTCATCCGCAACTCACGCGTTTCTCTTACCAAAGCTTACACCTCCAACAACGGTATCTATGTGGCAAACCACAACAACCTGAATACTACCGGCTTCACCAATACCACTTACGCTACGACTGCACAAGCCTCTCGTAACAAGGTGTCCATTATAAGCAACACGGTCGATAGCTGTTACAACGGTATCCGTCTGGGTGCTAACCCGGGCGTGGTTTCTACGACAGGTGAGTCCTTGAACGACACCTTGATGAATATCTCGAACAACACGGTATCGTTCTTCGGTGGTGCAGCTACAATTGCAGCAGGTATCCAGTACGCCAACAACCGCGGAGTTACAATCCGTGGCAATACGGTCAGCTCCAATACGGTTGCTACATCGACAACTGCTTATGGTATCTACGCACAATCCGGTGCTTGGGCTACTATTAGCAATAATACCATCCAGAATATCGTCACGTCTTCTACATTCTATGGTATTTTCCACGCATTGACCGGCGGTGATGCAACGAACCCGAACATCGTTAGTGTCGACAGTAACATTATTCAAAACTGTACACCATCTGCCGGTAGTTTCTATGGTATCTATTCCTCTTCCGGAACCGGTGGTGCAGGAGCGATTGTAAACTCCCGTAACAACCAATTCCGTAACCACACCTGGTCTGCCACCTCGACGGCTACCATGTATGGATTTTGGCAGTTCACCAGCAGTGCGCTTGGAACCACCCATACATTCAATTTCACGAACAACCTTGTTTATGGAAACGTTCTTCAGAATACCAACATATTCTATGGTATTTATGGTGGATCCAGCAATGGTACTTGTAACTTGAACAATAATACCATCCGTGATAACCGATTGGCACCTAACTCGGGTACCGCTTACATGATATATCCTGCTTCATCAGCGACGTTGAACGTGAACAATAACAACGTGACGAACAACCGTAGGATTGTAGCGTCTACCGCTACTTCAGTTGGTACTACGTACTTGGCTTACATCATCGGCAGCTCTTCCACGAATGCAGGTTCATTCAACAACAACGTGTTCGATACCCTGCAGATTACGGGTGTGCCCGGAACCCTCACTTCGCTCACGTATGGTATGTATGTTTCGAACACCTCGGCTGCAGGAACGACCTTCAACAACAACGTCATCCGCAACATCACGGTTCAAGGTGTCTCTACCGGTAACCAGACGATTTATGCTTCTAACTTCTTATTAAGTGGAACGGGCAATATCGTTAAGGGTAACCGTATTGCACGTATCGGTACAACTACCAATACTAACAATACCGGTACAATCTCCACGGACGCCCAGTTAGGCGGAGCGATGAACAGCTTTGTAGTGGGCGCTCAGCTGGGAGGTTCTACAACGGCCGGTACTAACAAATTCTTCGATGGTAACACCTTCAACACGTTGGTTGCCGGTGGTTCCAACGGTATTTCCCGCGGCTTGTGGGTAAGCACCGGTACGGACTGGTACATCTATAACAACGCCGTCAGCCGTATCTCTGCTCCGTTCGCAAGTCCGGCCACTGCTCCGACCGTATCGTCTTCCACGACGGTCACGACCGGTCTGGCAGTGTATGGTATCGACATTGCAAACGCCACTGCGGGTAATAACTACTATGTTTACAACAACACGGTATATCTGACCGGTACCGGTGGCGGCGCTAACTTCGCTACCAGCGGTATCCACGCAAACGTGACCCCGAACGTCACCTTGGTGAACAACCTGGTGATCAACAATTCAACCTCGGGTTCTTCACAGGCTGCTGTCGCTTACCGTCGTAGCGGTGTCCTTTCTGCCACCTATCAGGCAGCTTCTGATAACAACCTGTTCTATGCCGGCACGCCTAGTGCTACCAAGCTGATTTATGGTGAAGGTGTCGGTACTACTACCAACTCCAAGCAGACCCTCGCGGATTATAAGACGTATGTCTCCCCTCGCGATGCCAGCTCCCGTACGGAGAACACGGCCTTCACGGCAGCTGCAACCGACTCTCTGTTGCATGTGTCCACCACGGTGGCCACCTTCGTGGAAAGCGGCGGTAAGCCTTATCCTGCTACGGCACTTACAACCGACATCGACAATCAGACACGTTCAACCACTGCCCCCGATATCGGTGCCGACGAAGGCAATTTCATCGGCCTATTGCCTCAGATTAGCAGCGTGACGGCTAGTCCTGCGACCGGACAATGCGTCGCGGTGCCGCATACAGTTACCGTTGTAGTGGGTGCTAACGTCACGGTTACCGCTGTAACGTTGAACTATTCATTGAGTGGAACGGTTCAGACTCCAATTTCCTTATCTAACGGTGGTTCAGGTACCTCCTGGACGGGTGTCATCCCGGCCTCCGGAAGTTCGGTGGTTGCGTTCTCTGTCACTGCGACTGACGGCACTTATTCTGTTTCAGCAACGGGTACAGGTTACCAAGATGCCTACCTGACTGGTTCCAGCTTGACAGCATCTGTTTCTCCTTCCAATGTATGTGCCGGTTCTCCACTCACTTTGGATGCCTACTTGTCGAGCACCGCTGCAGCACCAACCACGTATGGCACTGCTAATGCCACGTCAACTTCCGATGAAGAAATCCTCGGCGTCACCTTCAAGTCCATCAACCAGACGTCCAGTTGCGGTACTTTAGCACCTGGTATTGGTTCTATCGCTTACCAGTATAGCAACTACACCGGAGTAGCCGCACCATTGGTGCTGCCCAATGAGGTGGTTCCTTTCTCGGTCAACGTCGGTACTTGCGGTGGTTCTTACTCGAACCGTTCGGTGATTTACATCGACTGGAACCGTAACGGCCTCTTCACGGAA
>JBJTRB010000300.1:0-3740 GCA_046075925.1 Bacteroidota bacterium
TTTCGATTGATTACCGCAACAAAAAAATCAACGTGAAATATCCAGGACCTCGAACTCCATTTTTCCGGAAGGAACTTCAATCATGGCCTTCTCTCCCACTTTCTTTCCGAGCAGTCCTTTTCCGATAGGGCTGGTGACGGAAATCTTCCCTGACTTGAAATCCGCTTCGTTCTCTGCCACAAGCGTATAGGTCACCTCCTGACCGGTCTTGGTATTCTTGATGCGGACTTTGGATAAAACCAACGCCCTGGACGAATCCAGCTTGGTTTCGTCGATCAACCGTGCGCTGGCTATCACTTCCTCCAACTTGGAGATACGCAGCTCCAAAAGCCCCTGTGCATCTTTGGCAGCGTCGTATTCCGCATTCTCGGAGAGATCGCCCTTGTCGCGGGCTTCCGCTATCTGTTGCGAGATCCGAGGTCGTTCGACATTCTTCAGTTGACTCAATTCGTCTTGGAGCTTTTTCAGCCCCTCTTGGGTGAAATACTGTGCACTCATGGTGATTTACTGAGGAGATGCTATTTAAGATTTTATGGTGCCGACTTGTTCGGCCGGGCGGTTAAAAACGAAACAAGACCCCGGAGGGATCTTGTTCGCTTGACAAAGTTAAGTAATCGGTATTACAAGGTCAATTTAGCTCCGAAGGTATGGGTGTTGTCGAACGGATTGGTGAATCGGATGGAATAATCGATTCCGAACTTCTTACCCGATTTGCCCAACGGCGTCTCGATGGTCATACCGGCAGAAGGACCGGTGAAGACCGTCATTCTTAAAGCATCATCGAAAATGTCTTTTTCGTAGGTGAATCCGCCTCGCAACATGAAGAACTCACGGAAGGCATATTCGACACCGACGGTCGTCTGATCGTTACTGAATGAATTGGAACAATAGCTTGCAGCGGCAGTGATGCGATGGTTTTCAGCAGGCTTGAAGTCGTATGCGGCACCGATGCTTAACAGTGAAGGGATTTCAAAGCCTTCAGCGCGTTGTTCGACCGTCATCGTGTAATTGCCGGAAGGAGCTGTAAGACGCGTAGAGAGTCCGTCTCCACCGAACTTCATCGGCGTTCCGACGTTTTTCAGCGCGATGCCGAAGCGGATGTTATCGCGGTTCTCGTTGTTACCGGTCACGTACTGGATACCTGCATCCAGGGCGACGCCTTGAGCACCGACGTTGGAGATGTTTTCGCTGATGATACGCATCGTGAAACCTCCGTAGATCGAATTCGAAAAGGCCTTGGCATAGGAGATGCCCAGATTGATGAACTGCGGCTTGAATGTTCCGATACCGCCCTCAGGAAGCGAGGTGGTAGTGATATCGATATCGCCGTAATCCATGGACATGACCGTGAAGCCCATGACCGATGATTCGCCCACACGCTGGGTGAGACCGAAAGCATTGATTCCGATCTGGCTGCCTTTCAAGAAAGTGGTGTGAGCAAAGCCCGCCTCGGTTTTGGTGGTATGTGCGATTCCGGCCACGTTGAGGAACGCTGATTCCAAGCCCATGACACTTCCGCTGTTGGCGTTACCCCAACCGGTAGAACGTGCCCATGGATTGATGAGCAGCTCCGTAGCTCCTGCCTGGCCTACGCGGTCCGGGTTGCCTGCTTCAGCTGATGTCGAAACCAGGAATGCAGCTGCAACGAAGGCTTTCAAGATATGTCGATTCATAGTATTGATGTTTTTCTACTCTTTAAAACGATAGGAACAATGTATCAGAATACATCCAAGTCGATCGGCCTCATTACACCGAACCATTTCAAGGTACGCTCTCCGATACCAGGAGCAACCACGTGGATCAGATACAATCCGCAGGCTACAGGAATGCTCTCACTGTTCTTCAGGTCCCAATCAAGCGCGGTCTCCAAGTTGAGTTCAGGATAGACTTTACCGTCGGTGTTGTCCAAACCGGCATCCCTGCGCAGGCGGCGGACAAGAATACCGCTGGTGGTGTAGATGGACACCGTGCAATTGGATGGCAGGTTGGTAATGCGCACACGGTTGTCGAACTGGTTCTGCTCGTAGTTGGAATACGCGTAATATGGATTCGGTACGATGTTGATCATGCTGAGCGCATTCTTAGCAACATCGGTTTGCTGGATCTTGGCAGTAAGATTATTCGTGCTGAACTTGTAGTAAGGACGGAAACCATGAGAGTTGTCGGTCGCGGTTCCTACGAACGACTGATACGGTTTGGATACACGTAAGCGGACGGTCACATCGGAAGCAAGGCACTCTTGTCCGGGAGCGACGTAAGCGCAAGAAACCCACATACAATCTTTCCAAACCTTGTTCGCCTTTTTCTGGTTGGCCGTAGTCAAACCGCCGGTGTTGGCGTTACAGGTAACGGGCCACAACAGGTCATGAATGCGCTGGCAGCCGTCATAACCTCCGCCATAATAATTCGTGTCAGCAGGAAGCGGATAACGCAGAGAACGCTTATTACTGAAGACGTAGATATAGTGCTTGCCTCCCGCAACCAAACGACCGTCTGAAGCGAACAAGGTAGAGGTAGGATTGAAGAGCATGTCTGCTCCGTTTTGACCATACCTGGCCGAGTCCAAATAACTGTCTTCACCAAAAGCGATATTCAAACGCTCTCCTGTTTCGACATTGACAGCGTAGCCAGGGAACCAACTATAGCCAGAATCAAGACTGCTGACTGAGCCGTCGATTTCCCTGCTCTTGTCCTTACGGATGAGATTCCTCGCTTGACGACCTTCGGTACGACCGATGTTGGTCTGGGTCTCGAATACGACACACTTACTCCACTTGGACTTATCGTTTGTCATGACGATATCGACACTGCAGAGATAAGACAAGCTATCCAACTTGGTTGCCGGGTTAGCGATATCCCAACCGATGTTCGGCTTGCCTGGAGGCGCAGGAACGACGATATCGGAATCACCGTCGGCATTGTTGTAAATATCATTTGCGCACAAGGCGAATGGAGCCCACGTTCCACCGAGCAATTTCTCGTAAACCTGAGCATCATCAAGCCCCGGATAATCCGGCGTCTTAGGACCGGAACGGATCCAGTTGAACTTGAAGTCGCCATCATCATCAGCGATACCCGTCAACCACTGGAAATCGTTATTGGAATACTCCTTGGTGGCCTCGACAAAACCGTTTCCTACTGCACCATTTCCGATAGCCTTCACCTGGTTCATGCTGACATAGAAACCGTAATCTGGGAACAACTGATCGTACGGGAACTCCAGGGTCTTTTCGGATGAATCCACATCGGTCGGGCTATTAGCCATATTACGCAATACCCAACGACTTTCACCGATCGGACTGTCAACCACCCACAATTCGAAATTTCCAGGAACCACTTTCACTGGATCGTAGACACGGATATCGACCGGTCCCCTTCCGCGAGCGTAAATGGGATACTGGATGGAAGTAGAAGGATTGAGCGAATTGAAGATGAAATCGTTCACTTGGTCTTGTCGCAATTCCAAGCTGTTGCGATCTGTACCCACGTTGATTCCATTTCCGGCGCCAGTGAGCCGCTGAATCTCTGGACCATCGCCATAGGTAGTGCCTAAAATCAAACCTTCAAACTCCGGCGTAGGCGAATGCGGAATGGCCGTGTAGAGGTTGATTGACTCGCCCGAAAAACCCTTTCTTCCAGCGAGATACGGTTTTGCAAGACCTGAATCCAAAACGTTGAACACCTTCTGGTCAGGATTATAAGCATACGCGATGGCCATGAAATAATAGGTAGTATGATTG
>JBJTRB010000301.1:0-5218 GCA_046075925.1 Bacteroidota bacterium
TATCAAGCCATCATGAAACAGCTCTTGATTTCACTGACAATACTTGCTTTCGGACTTTCCGCATTCGCCGACCCTGCCAAAGACTTCGAGGCAGGGAATTCCTACTACCAGAAAAAGGAGTATGATTCCGCAATCCAATCCTATCAGGCAGCACTCGCTTCCGGATTCACCGCCCCCGAGTTGGAGTTCAACCTGGGCAATGCGCTGTATAAATCAGGCAGGAATGCTGAAGCGATCCTTCATTATGAACGAGCTTCAAGGATGGCACCTAACGATGAGGAAATCGTTTATAATTTGAGGATAGCAAGTCTTAAGAATACCGATCGTATCGAAGTGCTTCCGGAAATTTTCTACAAGCGCTGGCTGAGAAGAGCCACTTCGTTCATGAATGAACAGCAGTGGGGGACGTTGACATTGGTCTTGTTTTGGAGTCTTTGTATCACCATTGTCGTCTACCTGCTTTCTGTGGGACGTACAAAGCGGCTTACCTTTTTTGTTTCATTGGGCCTACTGACCAACACCGGACTTTCTTACTGGCTAGGCTCAGAACGGAAGTCGATTGAATTCGGCAGTAATCGAGGGGTGGTCATGAGCAACAGCGTTTACGTAAAAAGCTCACCCGATGACAAAGGCAATGACCTGTTCATCCTGCACGATGGGACCACTGTCGAGGTGACGGATGAATTAGGCGATTGGAAAAAGATCAAGATTGCGAATGGAACCAGCGGTTGGTTGCCTTCCGGTTCGATTGAGATCATCTGATTGCACTGTCATTCCGAGGGAATGGCTCCTCGCAAACCCAGTTCAACCGCTTCCAGATCGGAGACTCTTCCGGAATCGATGGTGAATCTGAGCAGGGTTCGCACTTTATGAAAGCCATGTTTCCCTGCAGCTCCCGGGTTCATGTAAAGCAGGCGATTTTTTGAATCGAACTGGACCTTGAGAAGGTGCGAATGTCCACAGACCAATAGTCCAGGTTTTATTTTGCCTATCAAGTCCCTGACGGCTGGATTATAGCTCCCGAAAGGGCCGGCAATATGTATCATCAATATCACCAAGCCATCTATCGTGAAAGTGATATGTTCAGGAAATTCAGAACGGATGCGGTAACCATCGATATTACCATAAACACCTCGTAAAGGACGAATGGAAGCGATTCGGTCGGACACACCGTCTCCGAAATCGCCCGCATGCCAAGCCTCGTCGGCTTGTTTCACATGATCCAGTAAACGATCATCGACATAGCCATGTGTATCCGACAGTAGACAGATCCGTTTCAATGCACGTCAGATGTAATGCGAAAGAGACAGTTCATCAGCGAAGGCGATCGGCTGACCTGACCAATTCCTCGTCCTTTCGGATGTTGCGCTGAGCAAGAAAAAGGAACACCAACTGAATGATGGGAAGGTAGGCTCCGTAGCGATAGTTAACTCGCTGCTCGAAGGTGGTGCCGAGATTGTCGGCAAGAAAAAACAAAAGTCCGACCAGAATACTCACCAGCAGCATCGATAATCCGGTCAAGCGGATTTGCAATCTTCTGTTCTTAAAAAGGAATATCGCAACCAGGGCCAGTAAAGCTACAGCTCCATTCAGCAGGCTGAGCAGCACATTATCAGTAACCAAGTAGGACTTCATGGTATCAAGGCTCTCCTGATCGGTTGTAGTTCCGCTAGAAATGCCGTACTGGTAAGCTGGCAGGAACAACAATGAAACCGAAAGCGCCAGTACGAATAAGAGGTAGAGGGATTGTATTCTTTGTAACATGAAGTCAAGTTAGTGACTTTTGGATAATCCCATCCAAAGCTGAAAATAATGTGCAAATCTTGAATAATCTGGATTTGCAGGATTGAAAGATATGTCCTAACATTGTAGGACAATTACGAACTGTCAAACGGGATTTCCATCTCCCCTTTCCCTTCAGTTCTCCCCCCCAACAACCTTATTGTTTTGACTTCGGACAGCACGCTGCTTCCCCTACTCGACTAAAACTAATGACCTGACACCTTGATTGAAGGAAAAGGTCCGTTGATCCATCATGTACGATATCACTTCTTTGAATGACAAATTGGTCAGTGAGCTGAAAGAAATCGCTCGACTGATGAAAGTCCCTAATTACGATGACCTGCGCAAGCAGGAACTCATTTACAAAATCCTGGACCAGCAGGCACAAGATCCCGGATCAGTGCAGGTGGTGAAGGAAAAATCAGCAGACAAACCAAAATCGGAAAAACCCATGGCGCAGGATAACAGCCGCCCGAAAAGGAAACGAGTGAGTCCGGAAAGCGAAGCTGAGGAGGAGAAAACTGAAGCTCCCGCACCAGCTCCAAAAGCTGCAGCTGCTCCAGCACCAGCCCCTCAGCGTGAGAGACGCGAAAGAGCTGAACCTGTCAAGACCCAGCCAGGAAGGCCTGAGCGCAGGCCTGTCACCAATCCGGCTCATCAACCTTCCACGGCATCTACTCCTGCTCCCGCAGCTACTGCACCATCAGCGCCTGCTCAGAATATCTCAGCAGGCGGATCCAATCCACCAGCAGCTCCTGCTGCACCTTCCTTCCAACAGGAACCTCGTCAGCAGCATTTTCAGCGCTTTGACAACGACCGTAATTTCAGACACCGTCGAGATTTCAGGGAGCCTGAAGCCCCTATCGATCCGGACAGCTTGGTAGCCTGCGAAGGAGTTTTGGAAGTGATGCCGGACGGTTTCGGTTTTCTTCGGTCAAGCGATTACAATTACCTGACATCTCCTGATGATGTGTACGTAACCCCTCATCAGATCAAACAGTTCGGTCTCAAGACCGGCGATACGGTCAAAGGTGTTGTCCGCCCCCCACGTGAAGGTGAAAAGTACTTTCCATTTGTGAGAGCTGACATGGTGAACGGTTTAGATGTGGCCATTGCGCGCGATCGCATCCACTTCGACTACCTGACTCCGCTATTTCCAAACGAACGGCTTAATCTGTCAGGAGGCAAGAATGCCACCTATTCTACCCGTATCATGGACCTTTTCACTCCGATCGGAAAAGGACAACGAGGCTTGATCGTAGCGCAGCCAAAAACCGGTAAAACGATGTTGTTGAAGGAAGTCGCCAACGCCATCGCATCCAATCATCCGGAAGTATACATGATTATCCTGCTGATCGACGAACGACCAGAGGAAGTGACGGATATGGCACGCAGTGTGAAAGCCGAAGTGGTTGCATCGACATTCGATGAACCGGCCGATCGACATGTGAAAATCGCGAACATCGTTCTCGAAAAAGCGAAAAGATTGGTCGAATGCGGGCACGACGTGGTCATCCTGCTCGACTCCATCACGCGTTTAGCCAGGGCTTATAATACCGTAGCTCCAGCTTCTGGAAAGGTCTTATCCGGAGGTGTCGAAGCCAATGCACTCCATAAACCCAAACGCTTTTTCGGCTCTGCACGAAAAATCGAAAATGGCGGCAGTCTGACTATCATTGCCACTGCGCTGATCGACACGGGATCCAGAATGGACGAAGTGATTTTCGAAGAATTCAAAGGAACCGGCAACATGGAATTGCAACTGGACAGGAAGATCGCGAACAAACGTCTTTTCCCTGCTATCGACCTGGTTGCTTCTTCGACCCGTCGAGAAGACATGCTGCTTGATAAAGAGACCTTGCAACGTATGTGGATCCTTCGCAATCACCTGGCAGACATGAATCCTTTGGAAGCCATGGAGTTCCTACTCGGACAGATGCGAGGAACCAAATCGAATGAAGAGTTTCTTGTATCGATGAATGGTTGAAAAACAAGATAATGCATCTCCAAGGCGTCCGACGGACGCCTTTTTTATTAAATACTATCTAATTCAATGTGTTATTCAAGCTGTTTTTCAATGAATTAAACGCCATTTACCATAGCGGAAGAAAGACTAGTTTATGATAAATGAATTGAAATTTGGAAATAATGATAGATATTGCATACCGATTTAATACTTTTCGATCTATACTAAACGAAGAGTAATCAACCAACAATAAAATCATGGCAAGACCCAAGAAAAAAAGTTCCCTGATTGATGGAGTGACCGAGCTGGTAGAGGCCCTTCGCTCCATGCACGCGAAATTGGATGAGGTGATCAAGCACCAGAAGAAACATACGCCTAAGCGTAAGCCTGGTCGCCCCAAAAAAGCAGGCAAACGCGGACGACCTGCTGGAAAGCGGAAACCTGGAAGACCTCCTGGAAAAAGGGGTCCGGGAAGACCAAGAAAGAACGCTATTAAGAAATCCGCTGAAGCGTAATTCCAAAAAAAACTTGTCGCTTTACGCCCTCACTTCTTCTCTGAAGTCGAGGGCGTAAATCTAATATCCAGTGGCTTCTTGACCTTTTCCTTTAGCAAGGAGTGATTCACTACCTCGATCATGTCCTTCACGTAGTGAAACTTCAGGTCCTTTATATAGTCTTTCCGAATCTCCTCGATATCCTTCTTGTTTTCTTCGCAGAGCACGATTTCCTTGATGCCAGCGCGTTTAGCTGCAAGGATCTTTTCCTTGATCCCACCGACGGGCAACACCTTTCCGCGTAAGGTTATTTCGCCAGTCATAGCCAGACCGTTTCGGACTTTGCGTTGAGTGAACGCCGAAGCAAGCGCTGTAAGCAACGTGATACCGGCAGAAGGCCCATCCTTCGGCGTTGCTCCTTCCGGTACGTGAATATTGACATCCCATTGCTCAAAGACGCGGTAATCGATGCCAAGCTCATCGGCATGTGCCTTGAGAAAAGCCATGGCGATAACAGCCGACTCCTTCATGACATCGCCCAGATTACCCGTGATGGTCACATTGCCCTTGCCCCGATTAAGGCTCACTTCCACATAAAGGATATCTCCACCTACAGAAGTCCAGGCCAGGCCAGTCACGACACCAGCCGTGTCATTGCCTTGGTACTTCTCGGCCGGGAATTGAGGTGCGCCGAGGATACGATGGATATCTTCGGTGGTTATGGCTGTATCGTACTTCTCCTCCATGGCCACTTGCTTAGCAATGCTACGAACGATGGATGCTATTTTCTTCTCGAGCCCTCGCACTCCGGACTCACGCGTGTAGCAATCGATCACATACTCGATCACCTTCGGCGAAAGCTTTAGATGCTCTTTTGTAAGACCATGGGCATCTAGTTGTTTGGGCATGAGATGCCGGATGGCGATCTGCACTTTCTCCTCGATGGTATATCCGTTGATTTCAATGATTTCCATCC
>JBJTRB010000302.1:0-4855 GCA_046075925.1 Bacteroidota bacterium
TTGTTCACCTGCTCGACAGTGAGGTTGGCTAATTCCTGATCCAGTTCCTGAATCCAATCGGCGCGTCCATAAAAACGCGAATCCATGGCATAGCCCAATTTCTTGGACATCCCCTCCACATAAAGTTTAGAGTAGCTGCGCAGGAACTCTCGTGTGCTCTCGAATTCTTTCGGATTCATACCTCTTTCTACCAGTTCATTGAATTCACGCAGCGCCATTTTTATGGCAAAGGGTGCATGACCCACTTCGATGCTGTCGAGTTCCTTGTATTGTGCTTTCAATCCTTTTGCGGTCTGTACGGGACGCAACCAGATGCTGAAGTAGTTCATGCTTCGTGGCGTGCCGGCGGGCGGCAACATGTTTCCGCCACCGTTTTCATACCACTCGACATACGTGTAATCTCCGTAGTTCATGGAGCGTGCCTCACGGATCTTCTGGTACAATCGAGAATACGATTTCCGGTGTTCACCCAACCAGGAGTTGGCTACCATGAGTGCTGCGAATCGCTGGGAGCTTCGGTTGATATCCATCCTGAACCCGGCGGATATGGCCGAACCCAGCGCACCTTTTTTGGAAATTATGGTGACGTTGTTGCCTGAGCGTTGCACCGGAGTCAAGTCTGTCGGAATGACCGGCATCGAATCGCTCAGCTCCTTCATGGCATCACGAAGTTTCAGATCGAAATACTCGGGTATTTCGCCTGCGATACCTACCATGACGTTGTTACGTGTGAAATAACTCTTGTAATGATTGACAATGTCATCACGTGTGATGGAAGAAAGTCCGGCAGAGGTTCCTTGCTTCAGGTTCTGATAAGGAGTCCCCTTGAACAACACATACTCGAGGTATTTCTTGCCGTATTCTTCGTCCGACGATTGGCGGATCACTTCTTCGACGTAGTTTTTCTGGTTGGAACGTATGCGGTCGATATCGCTTTGTTCAAACGCCGGGCGGAAGAGTACGTCCCGGATGATTTCATTGAATGAATCCACATACAGGGCCGGCACCTCGAAGGTCAGGATGCTGACTTCTTTGTCGACGAATGATCCCATCCGCGCTGCCCAAGGATACATGGTCTTCGCGATTTGTGCAGTGGAGCGGCTGGTCGTGCTTCCATCCGTGATGAGGCTGGCGGTAAGTTGGGTCAGACCTTCTTTTCCTGCAGGATCGCAAATGGAACCGTTTCGGAACATGAGTTTGATGACCACTTTACCTGAGCCAGACATCGGAAGTGAAACAAGTTCGGGATCCGCAGCGGTGATACGGCCACAGACGAGCAGAGAGAGAAATAAGAGCAGAGTTCTGTTCATGGCGATCATCATTTGATTTTTTCAGATTCGTTAGGGGAAATCGTGCCGATGGTCAGGCGCTGGGCGGTGAAATATTTCTTCGCTACCCGCTGTAGATCGTCCATCGTCACTTTATCGTAGTTGGCATAATAGCGATTCAATGATTGTGGATCGCCACTCAACCACGTGAAGAAGCTGAGATTTTCCGCAATGGAAGTCGGATTATCGATACGCATACGGAAAGAGTTCTTCAAGTTCATGCGTGCAGCTTCCATCGCCTGTGCGTCCAGCTGTCCTTTTTTCGCCTTGTCGAGTTCATCGACGATCTTGTTCTTCACGTATTTCATATCCGATGCGTTGACAAGCGATGCTTCGACACTGATCAGGAACGGATCGCGCGTGTTGTACGCACCGGCTTCGACCGAGCGGAGCTTTTGCTGCTTGATCACCATCTCCTCATAAAAAGAAGAGTTTTCTGAAAACAACATCGAACAAAGTATGTCCAACGAAGGGAAATCAAGATCGGTGTCACTGTAGCCAGGGCCCTTGTAATTGAGGCTCAGGTAAGGCGGGAATCCTTCTTTCTGGAGATGCGTGCTGCGTGTCTCCTTCTGTTCCGGTTCGGCCGGAATGGTGGAGGTGTAGTTGCCTTTCGCCCACTCACCGAAATATTTTTCCGAAAGCGATACGACTTGACTGTGCGTTACATCACCGACCACGATGATGGTGGCATACTCAGGTCGATAGTAGCGTTTGAAGAAGTCGATGGAATAGTCGTACTGATTGGGCATATCGACAATGTCCTCGAAGAAGCCCATGGTCGTGTGCTTGTACGTGTGCGATGAAAAGGCGGCATTCTGCACCAGTTCGTTCAGCTTGGTGTAGGGGTTGGCGGAGTTCTTCGTGTACTCGCCCTTTACGGCACCCGCCTCGGTCTTGAATCCCTGCACGGAATACTTCAGGTTCTGGAAACGGTCAGCTTCCAGCTCGAACATCGTTTCGAGTTTGGCCGAACTGCCGGTCATGTGATAAACCGTGCGATCCAGACTGGTGTTCGCATTGGCAGAGGCGCCAGTCGATTTGAGCACTTCGCTGTAACGCTCCTTCGGATATTTATCGGTACCCCGGAACATCATGTGCTCGAAGAAGTGCGCAAAGCCGGTATGCCCCGGCTCGATTTCGTTGCGCGAGCCGACGCGGACGACAATGTAAAAGGCGGCGATACCCGGCGAGGGGTATTCGACCGTGACCACATTGAGGCCATTCTGCAGGCGTTGTTGTTTGATAGGGTAGGGCATGATGCCCCAATCGCTCTCGGGCGGATTGGCTGCGGCCATCAAAGGGAGCCACAGAAGCAGGGAAAGAAACAGTTTTGATCTTTTCATAGGGGTCTCGGATAAGGACGGATACGAAGGTAGGAAGTCGCATTCGATGTACCTATTCGTCGCAAGAGACGTTTTCAAGCACCCCTAATTTTGAGTTTCATGGGGGCATTTCATTTCCCATATCGTACCATTGTATAACCTTTTCATTCATTTTATGCCCCTTCGAATTGCCGAGTCAGAGGATATTCTGGCACAAAACGGAAACAAGCTGCACCGCGTCATGATGTGGATGGTCTTCATCTACTCGGTGTTCTATTCGATTTTCAATTATCTCAGCGGGCAATACGACCAGCTCCCTTTCGTGGCGTTGCCGATGCCTGCAGTCGTCCTTTGCTACTGGTTGTATCAGAAGGAGAGATTCATGCTCTCCAAAGTCCTGTTGATTCTAGTCACCATGGCCATCATCATCAACATCTGTAACATCGAATCGCAAGAAACCTTCATCCTCGCCTTCTTCGGGCCGATCATCGTCGGGTCGTTAGTGACACTCCAAGGACCGGATCGCAAAGTCGGCTATACCATGGCCGCTATTTCTTGTGTGTGCCTCATCTACCTGTTGCTTTCTGATTTCGGCCCTCATGTGCCATTGACCTACACACGCGAACAGCTGCAGATCGAACGCATCATGAACCTGGTCGGCGCATCCATCCTGATCGCCTCACAACTCATGTTCATCATGCAGAACAGCCGGATCGTCCAGGAGCAACTGATACTGCGGTCGCAGGACCTACATACATCCAACGAAGAGCTGCTTCAAGCGCTCGATTCACGCGACAAGTTGTTGTCCGTGATCAGCCATGATCTTCGCTCCCCCCTCATGTTGCTCTCTTCCGGTTTCGATCTGCTACGATCCGAAAAAATGGAAGAGTCGGTGAAGGAAACACTCATGCTGCAGTTGCGCGCCAGGACACGCCTCACGGCGGCATTGGTCGACAATCTGGTGATCTGGTCGAAGAGCCAGTCCGATGCCATTCGCTACCGTCCTGCTTCCTTGTCCATGGGGATTTTACGCCAACAAGTGGCTGACTGCCTTTCCCTACTGGACCCTACCAAGAAGATTCGTTTCGAGAACACCATTCCTGCCGAAGGTCAGGTGACAGGTGATCGGGATCTGCTCGATACCGTTCTGCGCAACCTGGTTTCGAATGCCTTCAAATTCACTCCACACGAAGGAGCGATCACGGTATCAGCCACGCTATCGGATGGGGAATGGATTTTCTCCGTGAAGGATACCGGCTCCGGCATGTCTCAGGAGTCCATCCGGAAAATCCTGAACAACGAGTCATTCACCACGTTGGGTACTGACAAGGAAAAGGGTCACGGCATCGGATTACGCCTGGTGAATGATTTCATTTCCAAACATGGAAGCAAGTTGGAAATAGAATCGGTCGAGGGGAAAGGCACTACTTTTTCGTTCCGCTTGAAGGCGGCCTGATCCGTTAACGTGCCACGTTTTTTTCAATACGGATACCAGCATCCATGACCCCGGGAAGGGGATCGATCCGCATGGCTTGTTCCAATTCAAAGCGGTAAGTGCCAGGCATAGGAAAGCGCTGATCCTTTTTGAAAAGGATGCGATTGTCCCAGATATCACCCATGCCGTCGCCCTTCCATTGACCTTGGTCGTCCGCCAAAACCAATTCGATGGTATCACGTGCCAGGGCACCATCGGGCGTGTACGTATTCATGAAAAGAAAAAGGTTGCTGAAAGAGTACGAGCCTGCATTGCGCAGGTTGATGTAGATGTTGTAGGTCGCGGAGGTATCTTCGATTCCGGCTTCCATCTTCACCACATGGTTGGCAGGCCAACGATTATCTGGGAGTGCGATGTGCTCATCCATCACCGCGGTACTGTCGCACGCTGTTAACAGCACCAGTTGTGCCAGACAAGCTATCAGGAAGAAACGGTGGAGGCGCGAGGTCATTTGGGATCCTGGCTCTTCGGAGGTTGTTGTCGGGGAGGACGGTTTGATGGAGGATTGGGCCGGCTTTCCGGTGGTCGTTGAGGACCTTTGTTACCACCTCCCTGCGGACGGTTTCCTTGTTGATTGCGTTGTCCCTGCGGACGATTTCCTTCACGAGGACCTTGCGGCTTGTTGCCGCCTTCTTGCGACGCAGGCTTTGCATCTGCCGGAGCCGGACGGTTCGTTCCGTCTGATGGCTTCTTCTTTTTCTTCTTTT
>JBJTRB010000303.1:0-2419 GCA_046075925.1 Bacteroidota bacterium
GGCTCCTCCGCAAGGTCTTCCGTAGAGGAATAATAGCTGTTGGAAAAACATCCCTGTCCGAGCAGATCGATACGCAGTGGTCCGCGCAATCCGTCATCTTCAATGATCAGCTCGGAATTATGAAAGATATTGTGTCGAGGTGAGAAGCGGATCCAGCAAGTGATCGAACCGCCAGAAGGGATGAAGAACCAGTTGTAGCGGCAGGAGAAAGCCGGAGCTCCATATGTGGTATAGAAGCGCAGGTTGGTGATGGTGACCGGTCTGCTCAGGGTATTGGTGAGCGTAAGCGGCAGACTATCCGGTGCCGATTCGGTGACAACACCGAAATTCAACTGAGAAACAGTGGAAGTGAGTGCCTGACCGGATGAGGAAAGCACAGAGGCAGCAATGAATGCTGCCGAGAGGATAAGTGGACGTAGGAATCGCATGGGCTCGATGACAAAATTAGTCAATCGAAAGGAGGCATGCTTGAAAGAAGTCGCTGCATGGAAATGTTGCGACCAAAGATTGCCGGACTCACATGGTCGCATCCGGGTGGTCGGTGGATGTCTCCCAACCTGCTGACTCCGACTTGTATACTTGTCGATTGTTGCAACGCTGGCAACGCCGGGAGTACTTATAATCGTACGGATTGCCGTGGTCCTTCCAGGTCAGTTCATAGTTCTTGTAGGCCCATTTATGACCCAGCAAGCTACAGAGAGCTGCCATCATACCGCGAATGAATCTCCCATGTTTGGGAAATAAGTTCTTCTCCACTTGAACGTACTTATAATGACCTAAAAAGGTTGAATCCGAGGTTCTCAACGATATGCTGAGAGCCAAGGTTTTTAGGTGTTATCCACCATTTAATGCAAAAGTAACGATTTTTCGAGGTATTAACGAGCCCTTCTCAAATGTTATCAGCCCTTTTTCTGACGGCGCACCACGCCGGCGGCACGACGTACCGCCGTGGATCCAAAGCGGTTACGAAGATGGTCCATGGCCTGGTAAAGCCGGATGTTTTCTTCGCTGTCGTCGAACAGATCGATTTGATGGCCTCCGGAAGCGAGATGACTGAATCGGACGCCGAGCAGCCGAACAAGCAAACGCCGGTTATAGAGTTTTTCGAATAGCTCCTTGGCACGGGCGATGAGCAGATGATCGCAAGCGGTGTACGGTATGCGCGACTGCACGGTGTGCGTGTCGAAGTTCGAATAACGGAGTTTGACGGTGACACAGGAGGTCACCTTGTCCTCCGCTCGCAGCTGGAAAGCCAGTTTTTCCGTCATCCCGATCAGCAAATCGCGCAAGCGGGGAATGTCGATGGTATCCTGTTCGAACGTGGTTTCCGTACCGACCGACTTTCGCTCGGTATATGGCTCGACAGGTGATGGATCGATGCCGTTGGCTTTTTTCCAGATCACGATACCGTTCTCTCCAAGCACACGCTCCATCAGTTGCGGCGGCATTTCCTGCAGCGTACGTACGTACTCGACGCCCATGCTGCGAAGCAGCCGATACGTCTTCTCCCCTACCATCGGGATTTTACTGATGCTGAGCGGAGCAAGAAATCCTTTCTCCGCACCCTGATCGACTTTGAGTTGTCCGTTGGGCTTGGCCTCGCCTGTGGCCACTTTGGAAACGGTTTTATTGGGTGAAAGTCCGAACGATATAGGCAGACCGGTCTCGCGCATGATACGCTGCCGCAACTCGGTAGCCCAACGATAACACCCGAAGAACCGATCCATGCCGGTGAGATCCAGATAGAATTCATCGATGGACGATTTCTCGTAAACAGGCACGCTCTCCTCGATGATGGAAGTGACCATGTCGGAGTAGTAAGAATAACGGTCGAAGTCGCCACGAACGAACAACGCATCCGGACACAACCGACGGGCCAGCTTCACAGGCATGGCCGAATGGACACCGTACGCGCGAGCCTCATAGCTGCAAGCCGAAACGACACCACGATCGCCGAAGCCGCCGACAATGACCGGCTTCCCGCGCAGAGAGGAATTTTCCAGGCAGGCAACCGACACGAAAAACGCATCAAGGTCCATGTGTACGACGGTCGACATATTCAATCGGTAGTGCTTCGGTGAACTCAGTACATATCGACGCAGTACAGTGTGCCGAACCGGTAACCGCGAACCAAAATGGTTGTATTACAATCTTCTTGCATGATCATAATATAGTCATTACATTTGTCGCATCAATGTTTTTTGATTGTTATATGACACCCGGCGTATCCGGCGTTCCTGCGCAGACGTGTTCCGCACAGGGGCGCAGGTTGCGCGGGAAAAACACCGATCATGTTCTTCAATAACAACATCAAACTCCTCCGTCAGCGACGCAACCGCACGCAGGACATCGTAGCCAACGAACTGAATGTTACACGTTCGACGTTGAACAGCTATGAAAACGGCAGCATCAAGAACCC
>JBJTRB010000304.1:0-2067 GCA_046075925.1 Bacteroidota bacterium
CATGGAAAAAGGGCTGGTGGCCGACTGGTTCCTCTTCGCGCCTGATCACCTCCGTATCGCTCCTCCCCTGACCATCCAAGAGCAAGAGATCGACCACGCGTGCGAAATCTTGCTATCTTCTATTCCCACTAGTATTCATTCCACATGAACGTACTGATCGTAGAGGACGAACGACAACTGTCCCATGAAATCGAGATTTTCCTGACCAAGCAGGGCTTTCACTGCGACGTAGCCTTCACAGGTAAAAGCGCTTCCGAAAAGCTCTACGTCAATTCCTATGACTTCATCCTGATGGATGTCGGACTGCCTGACCAGAACGGCTTCCAACTCTTGAAAGAGATAAAAGATTCGGGAAAAGATGCGGCAGTGATTGTCATTACGGCGCGGGGATCGGTCGATGATAAGATCACCGGATTGGACCTGGGTGCTGACGATTACCTGGCCAAGCCTTTTTCCTTGCTCGAGTTGCAGGCCCGTATGCAGGCCATCCTTCGCCGTAAACATGGCCTGAGGAACAACGTCATCCAATTGCACGACTTCACGATGGATATCCAAAACCGCTCGGTCAACCACGGCGGCAATTCAGTTCCACTCACCAAAAAAGAATTCGACATCCTGCACTACATGGCTCTGCACAAGAACCGTGTCATCACCAGGATCCAACTTACGGAACACATCTGGGGCGATATCCTGGAAGAAGACTATGAGTCGAATTACATCGATGTCCATATCAAGAACCTCCGTAAGAAGCTGGCCCAATACGGCAATGCAGACTTCATTGAAACCGTGCGCGGTATAGGCTACCGCTTGAACCTGAATTAAGAACGGCCGGGGAATGAAGCTCAACCTCCAGATCAAACTGGTCCTTTACAATGCTGTTTCGAAAGCGTTGATCATCTCTGCCCTGGCGGTGGTGATTCCATTGCTCATACAGAAAATCGTTTACAACCACCTCGACAAGCGCTTGAATGCACGGCACGAGAAGATGTTGCGGATGATACGCATCGGTGGTTTGAACGAGATCGCCCTTGACCAGGATTGCAGTTTCGATTCGTACAACATCTTCAAGGAGGAATACGTCAGCATCTCCCCGCTCTCAGAGCTGCCTGAAGATTTCGGAAAAGTGAAAATCGAGGACAGCGAACGGTCGGTCGACGAAGAAGAAGTGAAACACCGTGTGCTTAGTCAGGCTTTCATTTACGACAACCAGATCTACCGCATGGAGATCGGGGAAGGACTTTCATCCGCCGATGCGCTGAAATCCTCCATCCGATCCTTCACCTTCAAGGTGATGTTGGCCATCGTACTGTTTTCCATCCTGATCGACCTTGGATTTGCGCAGGTGCTACTTCGTCCCTTCAACCTGATCGTGAATCGGAAACTAAGGAACGTCACACACCCATCAGGCTTCGACACGACTCCTGTCAGCACCAATACCACCGAATTCCTGTTGCTTGACCGGTCCATCAACGAGATGATGTCGCGCATTCAGGAAGAGCTGCGGATGGAGCGCGAGTTCATCACCAACGTTTCGCACGAACTCCTCACCCCCATTTCCATCCTTCAGAACCGGGTGGAGAACATGATCAATGACCCAGGTGTTCCGGAAGAAACCGTGAACAGGCTGGTCGAGTCGCAAAAGACATTGGCCCGCCTCGCCAGGATCATCAAAGCCTTGTTGCAGATATCCCGTATCGAAAACGAACAGTACTCGCGCTCCGAAAGCGCTTCCATCCAGATGATTTTGCAGGACGTGCTGGAAGAGGCTGATGTGCTGATCCAGGATCGTGCGTTGAAATTGGAAAAAGACCGGATCGAGCCTTTCCTTTTTTCTCCTTGCAATACTGCTCTGCTTCACACGCTGTTTTTCAACCTGGTCTCCAACGCCATCAAATACAATCGACCGGGAGGAAGCATCAGCATTCACGGACAGTCATCAGAAGATGGCTATCACTTGTCAGTAGCTGATACGGGAATCGGCATTCCGAAAGACCAGTTACCTTTTGTTTTCGACCGATTCAAACGTCTGGGTCCTGAAGATGAAAAAGGATACGGCTTGGGATTGCC
>JBJTRB010000305.1:0-4722 GCA_046075925.1 Bacteroidota bacterium
TGATAACCGGTAAAGAAGCCATCATCCTGCCGACGCTGGGAAGAAGCGATAAGGATATCGTCAACGGCGAGTCGCAATTCATTTCCTGCGAAAACTCTATGGGTGTGGTACAGCTTTCAAAAGGAAACCTGAAACCGGTATCAGACCAATTGATGAGTGAGCCGGTCATCGTATGTAATTTGGCGCTATCGGTATTCGGAGAAAAGGCGGACAAGCGCTGGAATCGTTTTATCCAGCATTACGATCACATCCGCGATGCCATTGAACAAACCATCGATGGTTTCCATGACTACAACTCCCGCGTCCGCGTGCCGGGCGGTTTTTATCTGCCCAACAGTGCCCGCGAAGGCCGTTTCGACACCTTCACGGGAAAGGCGGCTTTCAACCTTGCTCCTATCACGGAAGTGCGGATCGAAAAAGGAGAATACCTGATGATGACCGTCAGAAGTCACGATCAGTTCAATACGACGATTTATGGATTGAACGACCGATACCGAGGAGTCTACAACGAGCGGCGGGTCATCTTCATGAATCACGCCGATGCAGCGAAGGAGGGCTACTCAAAAGGAGATATCGTCGATCTGTATAATTACGACAACGGTCGTGAGCGAGTAGCTCATAAGTTCATCGTCATCCCTTTCGATATTCCAGAGGGATGTACGGCAACGTATTTTCCTGAAACGAATGTGCTGGTGCCGATTGACTCGGTTGCAGAAAAAAGCAATACGCCAACGTCGAAATCAGTGGTGATAAGGATTCGTCGTCACGAAGCCTGAGGAGGACGCGGTCCTTTTCTGTTGCCGCCGCCCTTCTTGCGAAAAGGTCTTCGCTTTCCTCCGCCTCCACCTTTATTGTCTCCTCCATGACTTCGTCGCTCCGGACGATATTCCGGACCGCTTCCTAATTCCTGTGGTAATTCCATTTTTGGAATGATCCGTTCGATCAGTTTTTCGATTTCTCCGAATCGGCGCTGATCCTTATCGCCTATGAACGTTATGGCTTCTCCGGTCGACTCGGCTCTTGCCGTACGACCGACACGGTGAACATAGTCTTCCGCATCTCCCGGGACATCGTAGTTGAGCACCAAGCCGATGTTATCGATATCGATTCCACGGGAAAGAATGTCCGTCGCTACCAGGATACGGGTCTGTCTGGAGCGGAAGGATAACAAAACATTCTCACGTTCTTCCTGAGTAAGGTCGCTGTGAATGGCACGCACGGGAAGTCCTGCGCGACGCAGCTCTTTTTCCAGATCTTTCACCGTCTGTTTGGTGGACGCGAACACCAGCATACTGGGATCAGTCCGGTCCTGCAGGATCTTCTTCAGTAAGTGCGGCTTTTGGGCTTCGTGCAGGACGTAGGCGGTCTGAGTGACTCCCTCTGCAGGTTTGCTGATGGCGATGTTCACCTCTGCAGGATCGTGCATGATCTTTCGGGCAAGGTCACGGATCTTTGGAGGCATCGTAGCCGAGAAAAGCAGGTTTTGCCGCTTAGCAGGAATGAAGCGGATGATTTTCAGGATATCATCGTAAAAGCCCATGTCGAGCATCTTGTCTGCCTCATCCAGGATAAGGAAATCAAGCTGATCGAATTTCACGTAGCCCAGATTCAGGTGGCTGATCAATCTTCCCGGGGTAGCGATGACGACCGAAGCGCCATCGGTCAGAGCACGTTTCTCCCGCTCGAAAGTGTGACCATCGCCACCTCCATAAACCGCTATCGAACTCGCGGAAGTGAAATAGGAAAAACCCTGAAACGCATGATCGATTTGCAGCGCTAACTCGCGCGTTGGAGAAATGATCAATGCGGACGTGTGTTCGCTGTTCATCCGGCTGATCTTATCGAGCACCGGTAATAAGTAGGCTGCGGTCTTTCCTGTTCCCGTCTGTGCACAAGCGATCACATCACGACCATCGAGAATGAAAGGAATCACCTGCTCCTGGATAGGCGTAGGTTGTTCGAATCCCATGGAGTGAAGTCCATCCAGCAAGGAATCGTCAAGTTGAAGATCGGTGAAAGTGGTCATGATGTCGCTGCGCAGCTCTTAACGTATTTCGCTAAGGTACGCAATCGGCAGTCGGTAATCGATAATAAGGTAATTGTCACTGAACAAGCACGCGGATGCAATCGGAATGCTCGTCATCCTGTACGAACAAAAGATACGTGCCCGAGGGCAGTCCAAGCGGCTGGATGGGTAACGGTAGATGATGTTCGCCCTCCGGTAAACGATGCTCGGAGGCCGAAACACTTCGTCCTGAAAGATCGCGAAGGTCCAAAAGTACCGTGGAGGCCTTTTTTAATTGCAAGCGTACGAATGCCTCACCAATAATCGGATTGGGATACACCGTCGCCTGTAGATTTGCTGGCGATCGACGCAAGGTGTTGGATGGGTCTTGTACTGGAGGAGAAACTCCTGACTTTTCAATCGTGAACTGATCCTGGATTGCTCCAGTGCTGGTTTGGAATTTCGCATCGAGTCGATCGCCATTCACATCGATGATCATCGATCCATAATATGCGTTCGTCGACAGGTACATGGCGTTATGAGGCCATCCGGTCAACGTGGAAGAAACTTGTCCTGAAACTCCGCAAACCGTATAGACGGTTCCCAGAAATGCAGGAGAAGATTTAATGTAAGGCGTGGGAAATCTTCCGCTACCTGAATCGATCGCCATGGTAGAAGGGTCGAACGTGCTTTCCAATCCATAATGTCCACGGATCAAGCTGGATCGCTCATAAGAATGACTGTGGCCGGACAAGACCAGATCGACTTTGTAATTCTCGAGTATGGGAATGATGTTGGTGCGCATCTGGACGAGCTCCACCTCCACATCGGAATCGTGCGATCCTTTTGAATAGGGCGGATGATGGAAATAGACGACGGTCCACCGCTGTGTGTTGTTGGCCAGGTCGTTGGCCAGCCAGGCTGCTTGTGCACCTGTCACCGATCGGAAAGCGGAATTGGTCGACTCCAGACAGACAAAGTGGATATTGGCATAATTGAAAGAATAATAGGCTTCGGTTCCGCTTGGCCTTCCTCCTGCTTCGCCATTGGTTGGCAGCGTGAACGATGCGAAGTAGGCACCGGTCTGTGTTGTAGCGTTGGCTGAATACAGATCATGGTTGCCACTCGTGGGCCAAGCAACCCATTTTCGAAGTTGATGGGGATACACGTTGAAAACGTTCGCCTGGTATTCCACATCCAAGCCGCTCACATACGCGTTGTCGCCGAGCCACAGCCAGACATTGGTGTGGGTATTGGTCGAACGGGAATAAGCAGCATAGGCATCACGCACCGCCAATTGCCCGGCGAAGCCAGTTCCCATATCACCGGTAACCCAGATGCGGACCGGTCCGGTAGACCCCACCGGCGGATGTGTTTCAAAATAACACCCGGTATCGCCCACGAGGGTTGCAGTGGACGTGCCGACAGAATAATAATAACGCGTATCGGGTTGTAGTCCGGTGAGCTGTACAATATGTTCTGTGACCGAGGCCGTATTTACAACCGAGCTGATGAGATTGCCGGGCGTAGGACCGTAACTGACTTTTGAAGAAGTTGCGACGTTGGTGCGCCAGCGCAAATAAATAGAGCTGGTGGTAGCCTGCTGCAGATAAGGCCCTCTTGTCAATAAGACGATGACCGAATTGGTTTGGAAAACTCCGGAAGCAGACCATCCGGAAAGCGTACCCGGACACACCGACTGCACTTGGAATTCATACCAAGTGGATGGCTGTAAGCCCGAAACAGACAAGTAATTCGAGGTGGCGGAAGCGGTAGTCCAGCTACCGGAACTGCGCACACCATAGCGCACTTGATAAGAACTGGCTCCAGACACCGTTCGCCAACTAAGCATGGCCGAAACGGTCGTTTTGTTGGTCGCTGTAAAAAAAGCGGAATCAGGTGTCCCGCACGCACCAGGTAGCGTCATGAAGGTATTCGAAACGCTGTACAACTGTAATGGGGCGCTGGCGCAAATGCATTTCACCACCCACTCGTAGGAGGTATATGCGTTCAAGCCGGACAGCGTCAATGAATGCTGGCTCCCGGGAACGCGCACGTACCGGTAATTGGAAGTACCGCTGATGCGGTAACGGACCTGGAAGGAGTCGGCAATCAGCAGTGGGTTCCAACCAACGGTTGCCGAGGAGGCAGTGATTGAAGTGGTAGACGTTTGATCCGGCGTGGTACAGGAAATAAACGCTGCATCGAGCGTTGACTTGCCCGTTGCCTTTTCCGCCTCTTTATTTTGGGTAATAAATGAATATGCCGAGGAGTGAATCGAAGAGGCTTGAACAGAAATGAACGGAAGGGCAAGCGCTGCGAAGAAAAAAAGAGCTACAAATGAAAAGGTTCTTTTTTCTTGATTCATGATTCGGAGCGAAACGAAAGGGACCGTCCGAAGTTACGATTGGTGGTCATTGTACAAGATGAAATCCATGGAACCGCATCAGACTGCGACGAATGGTAGCGCCGCCCGATTGAACGGGTCCGATTCGCATTGTTTTTTATCCATAAAAATGACGTTTGACAGCGCATCGGATACCTTACAATGGGTAATTTAGCACTATATCCAACCGACCCATGGAAACCAACCGCAGGACCTTCATCAAAAACACCACCTACGCTGCCATCGGCAGCATGGCTGCTTTTTCACTTACCAACAACGCTTGGGCGGAGGAATCGCCGATGCAGGATGGCGGACACCAACATCTTTCCTT
>JBJTRB010000306.1:0-3414 GCA_046075925.1 Bacteroidota bacterium
GGTGGAACGTCTGAAGATGGAGACCTTGACCTTGCTGCCGCCCGGACCACGCAGCAGTTTCATGACCTGACTGTTGGTGATGTCGATGTGCGCTACGTTTTTACCATCGACGCGAACGATCCTGTCGCCCGCCTGGATACCGAGGGCCTCGGACGGTCCGCCTGATATCGGACTCACCACCATGATGGTATCATCCTGTATATGGAACTCGATGCCGATACCGTCGAAATTCCCTTCCAACGGTTCGTTCACTGCCTGCAGCTCTTCGGAAGGGATATAGGAAGAGTGCGGATCCAGTCCGTGCAACAGCTCTTGCAGCGCATTATCAACCAAGGTATTCGCATCGACCGTATCGACGTATTCCTGAGAAATATAGTTGATGACGTCGTTGAGTTTGTCGAAGCGACCAGTAGAGAAATGAAAGATGCGGCCTTCCTCCCATCGGCTCAGTCGGTAACCCGCCAACAATCCGATGGCTACAGCTGCAGCCAATAGAAAAGGTTGCCAAATCCGGTATCTGTTCACGAAGAATGAATTTGTTTTTCAGATCATGAGACCGTGCGGACCGTGAACTGTTCTACAGTCACACCGAATCGTCGGAGGAAATCGACCCCTTCGTCCAAAGGCAGTCCCTTGAAGTCGGCGTACGATTCAAGATAAATCACCTTACGGATCCCCATCGTATAGATGATGCGGGCGCAAGCAAGACAAGGAGAGAGGGTGACATACAAGGTGCAGCCATCGATGGAGACATTGTTCTTGGAAGCATACAGAATGGCGTTCTGTTCAGCATGCAGAGCAAGCGAACAGCTTCCTTTGCTATCACGTGGACAGCCCACGCCTGGCCATTCCTGGTCGCAATTGTGTGTGCCTGCAGGCGGACCGTTGTATCCGAGCGATACGATGCGTGTGTCCTTGGTGAGTACGGCTCCGACATGGATCTTGACGCAATGTGACTTGCGGGAAAGATTCTGCGCAAGCTCCATGTAAATCTCGTCGAAGGTCGGGCTGGTCATCGGGCAAAGATACAGAAACTGACCCTCGACCCGTCAATCAATATCCGCCTGTGTGTTCGAGCCCTTGACGGGCACGGTCCAATTTGGGATTCAGCGCGAGCGCTTTTTTCCAATAATCCCTTGCCTTGGGAAGGTCCTTTTTCATCAGCCACATGCCACCGAGCTCCTCCATGGCATCCGCATTGGCAGGATCGGCTGCAAGCGCCCTTTCGAAATAACCGATGGCAGCATTCAGGCCCGTACCTCCGCCTCCACCCGATGACTTCCACGAACGGACTCCCATGGCCACATATTCATCACTCAACACGGCATAGGAGTCGCTGTTGGGATCGAGAGAACGGGCTTTTTGTGCCGCCGAGTTCGCTTTTTCATGCTCATCCAATTCGGCATAGGCCAGTGCCAGTAATCGCCAGGCTTCTGCATAACCGGGCGATTGATCGATGGAGGTAAGGTAATCGTCGACCGCCTTGGGGTAATCCCCCATTTTCAAATAGGCAGTGCCACGGTTGCAATAGTTGGATGGAAAATTGGGCATGAGTTCAATCGCACGACCATAATACAGAATGGCCGTGTCGTATTTCTGCTGGCCGAAATAAGCATTACCTCGATTGCACCACGCCTCGGCCAATTTAGGCTCCATTTCCAAGGCTTTATCGATGTCTTGCAACGAGCGGGAATAATCGGTCTTGCGGAACCAGATCATGGATCGGTTGTTCAACGTACGAGGTTGGCGCGGGTTGGCTTCGAGTGAGGCATTGAAGTCGTCCAAGGCGCTGTCCCATTGTCCCATCTCGTTGTAGCATGCCCCGCGGTTGTTCCGTGCTTCGTGAGATCGGGGATATTTTTCCAACACGTCGTTCCAAAGCGATAGCGATGACTTCCAGACAAGCGTGCGTTGGTAGGCGAGTAGTGCGAATGGGATGGCGAGCAACGCCAGCACTGTCGATTTCCTGACGATACTCCAGGTCGATGGCCACGGAGAATCGATGAAGGCGATGAAGAGTCCGATGTAGGCCAGATAGGTGAATCGCTCGTAGATCAACGAGGAGTTGAGTCCGACAATGTGAAGTGTCGGGAAAATGTTCACCATGAAAAAGAGTAACCCGAAAACGAAAACAGGTCGTGATGACCAGTACTTGTAAACCAGAAACAGTCCTCCAAGCGATAGCACGATCCCGGAAACCAACAATAAGTTGTAGCTGCTTGATCCGGCCACAGGGAAAGGAGTGATGGCCGACTGCAACACCGGCACGAAACAATCGGTCACATACCGACTGAATGCCTGGAAAGAATAAACGACTCGTTGAAGGAACGTCACCGGCTCGGCATATTGATCCGCCGCCAAGGAAGAGGACAAAACCGCATACAGACCGAAACCGATGGCACCTGCCAGGAACGGAAGCTTATCCAACAAGGTCCTCCAACGGAAATCACCGCTTCTTGCATAGTCGGACAATACCAGCACGAGTGGAAGCGTGACCGCTTGTATTTTGGAAAATCCGGAGGCAAGAAACAAGAGGAATGAAAGACCATACATCGCTGCGCGCCGCCAACCGTTTTGTTGCTGCAGGTCGGCATAGGCCAGATAAGCCCACCACGATGCAAGGAAAAAGAAAGCATACAAGACGTCTTTGCGGCACGCGATCCAGGCGACAGCTTCCACATGCAGCGGATGAATGGCGAACAAGAGTGCAGTGCACGCCGCGATGATGTCCGAACGAAATAACTTTCTGATCACCATGTAGAGCAATGCAGTATCGAGAAGATGGAGAAACACATTCATCCCATGATACCACGCCGGACTGTTGCCGCCCAATTGATAATCCACTGCCAGTGAAAGTATGCTCAGCGGATTGTAGCTCAACAAGACCTTGGTCTTGAACATGAGTGCGATGTTGTCCCAAGCAAGTGAGCGAATCAGCAGCAACTCCTTGATATAATGATTATCGTCCCAATTGGTGATGCCGAAACCGGTACACGCCGAAAAGACCATCCAGGTGATCAGCACGACGGATGGGACGAAAATCAAAGGCGAGGCCAGGCTGATTCGGCTGGAGGAGGTTCCAGGATCGCTTTTTTTCGAGGATGCGCTGCTTTTTTTCATTCAGGACCAAAATAACAGAAAGCGACCGAAATGCGAAGCATCCGTCCTTCCCGGATTATCCGCCACTTGTCCGCCGCGGACCGCCGGCTGTTCGGGCGCGAATGACTTCAGGGGGCTTTCGGGTGTACAATTGTATCAGATTCACGAACACAAAATCATCAAACACTAAAAACATAATCGCCATGAAAAACAATGCCTCCCTCCGCCTCGCCAAAGCAGCCCTCGCCTGTGCGCTCTTCGGCACCCTATTCACCTCCTGTTCCAAGGAAGAGGAAATCAGCCCCCTCTCTGATG
>JBJTRB010000307.1:0-5436 GCA_046075925.1 Bacteroidota bacterium
CATGCGGCAGGTGCGCTTGGAGGCGACCTGGATCCTACCAACGGTATGTATTGGACGTGGCAAAGCGGCTACATCAATTATAAATTGGAAGGCTTCTTATCCATCGAGGGCAAGGAACAATCATTCGAATTCCACTTGGGAGGATTTCGTTCGCCTTGGGCTACCGCCTTCGAGGTGACTTTCCCCTGCCAGGAAGACAACATCAGCCTGAATTTCGATCCGGTCTTATTTTTTCAATCGGCTTCTACAGCAGACGGACTGAAGGTGATGTCGCCAGGAAGCAGGGCAGTCGAACTTTCACGTATTTTCATTGATTCATTCCAAGTTGCCAACCCGTGAAGAAAGCACTCATCCTTTCGATGCTATTCATCGTGCTGTCAGCACTACGTGAAACCGGCTTCTACATGAAAACGCCATCGGGCTGGCCGGTCCCTGTCTACGACTTTTCTAAAAATCCGCCGACCGCCTCCAGCGTTCAACTTGGCAGGCAATTGTTTTATGATCCGGCACTTTCCGCTGATGGAAAAGTATCCTGTGCCTCCTGCCACTCCCCCTTTTCAGCTTTTGCGCACAATGATCATGCATTGAGTCACGGCATCCACGACAGCATCGGCACACGAAACGCACCGGCACTTTTCAATCTTGCCTGGAGAAACTCCTTCATGTGGGATGGGGCGATTCATCATCTCGACATGCAGGCACTTGCTCCGATCAGCCATCCCGCTGAAATGGGGAGTGATCTGAAAACAGTGGTGGATAAATTATCCCGATCCAACACCTACCGCGGCCGATTCAACGATGCATTCGGGGACAGTATGGTGACGGGAGAACGCACCTTGAAGGCGATTGCTCAATTCCTGGTGACACTGGTAAGTTGCAATTCGAAATACGACAGTGTACAGGCGGGAACTACAGCCTTCAATGAGCAAGAACTGAGTGGCTACTCGCTTTTCAAAGCCAACTGTAATTCATGTCATGCAGAACCGCTCTTCATGTCCAATGAATTCACATCAAACGGCATTTCTGCTACAGCGGATGCGGGCCGTTCCAAGGTGACCGGCAACATTCACGACTCCCTTCGATTCCAGATACCTTCGCTTCGCAATCTTTCTTTTACACAACCCTACATGCACGACGGTCGCTTCAAGCGACTGCAAGATGTGATCAATCATTATTCGTCTGTCAATAGCAACTCAACACCGGAAGATCCGCGGATGCGGACGATCCAGACAATGGATCAGAAACAGAAAATCGATCTGTTGGCTTTTCTGCTGACTCTGAATGACAGGCACTTCATATTCCAATCCGACCATCTGGACCCTTATTCCTACTCGTCCATTGACACCAAGTGAACAACCGACTCTCACTACAAACAATTCTAAAAAATGAAATTCAAGAACCTCCTTTTGCTGCTCTCACTTCCGTTCGCCTGCTTCAGCCAGAGCAATCCGATCATCATCGGGTGGCTGATCAATTCGAACGGAGCACATGGAAGCCACTATGTCAGCGGGAATTCAACAGCCATTCAAGACGCGGATTCAGCGAACGTCAAGACCGTTTATTATTCGACCAGCTGGGCATATATCCGCGCAAACGGGGTCCCATCCTACACTACTGGACCTTTTCTGGATGGCAATCCCTCATTCACCACCAGTCAGAACGCGATTTTCAAACTACCCTTGACTCCGACTCCTAATACAAGCACTCCGACTGCCACTACAGGTGGTAATATCGGATTGTTCATCAATGGTGTCGCATTATTCGATTTCCGAGATGGAGTAGCGTGGAATACGGGAACAAATTCCCTGTGCGGTGGACCAGGCAATCCACCTTGTCCGGGCGGACCAGGCACCACGATGGATTGGAACCGTGATGCGATCCGTGCCGAACGCGGCGGTTTCGATTGCGCCAAGGGCCATCCGGCAATGGGGAATTATCACCACCACCAAAACCCGAGCGCTTTCGATCTCGACTTGAATGTGATTTCAACCATTTGCAACCTATACGATGCCGATGGTCTTTATGCCATCGACAGCACCGCGCATTCACCCTTGGTAGGTTTCGCTTACGATGGATATCCCATTTACGGTGCATACGGTTATCAAAACACAAACGGCACCGGCCCTATCGTCAGGATGAAATCCAGTTACTCGCTACGCAATATCACTGTGCGGACCACCTCACCTACCGGTGCTACCGTGCAGGCCGGTCCGAATGTAAGCTCTACTTATCCTCTCGGATATTTCAGAGAAGACTATGAATACATCGCGCCCACAGTGAGTCAGACCGACTACCTGGATGAGCACAATGGACGTTTTTGTGTGACTCCGGAATATCCGAACGGGACATATGCTTACTTCTGCACGGTCGACCAGAACTGGAACTCTGCCTATCCGTATGCAGTCGGTCCTACTTTCTATGGCGTAAGGAATGCCGCTAAAGTCACTTCCATCACCGAAACGGTGACGCTTTACACACCCTCTTCGACAGGCTATGCAAGCGCTATGGAACCCGAGTCGATTAAAGTATTTCCAAATCCAGCATCCGACTTACTGGCGGTACAACTGAAAGGACTCAATCGTGAATCAGTGCGGATGGTTCTGAAAGATGTGTCAGGCAGATCCTTGATGAAGTGCAATATAGAAGCAGGCCAGACCATCGGCTTTTTCGATACGCAGCTTCTGTATGCTGGAACCTATTTCCTGACCTTGCTTCAGGGGGATAAAGTAGAGACCCGTAAGGTGATCATTTCAAGATAAACAAACAGCGACCTCTTATCAGAGCCGTATGACCACAGAGCCATGCGGCTCTATTTTCATGAGGTTCTGACTGGCTGAATAGACAGCATTACCGTAAATGATATCTTCCTTCTTGACAGCAACCTTCAGCTCATATTCAGCAACCCCTGATGACAGGTTGTGCACGATCAATATCGGTCGCTGACCTTTTATCTCTCTTTTATAAACCAAGAACTTGTCATCCGTGGAGTTGTATGGTAACAACTCGCCCGAGTAAAGCACAGGCTCGACTCTCCTGATATTGAGCCACTGCTTATAAAAAGCGAACATAGAACCGGAAGTAAGTGACTGGGTGATCAAGTCAGAGACACTTCCTTGAACCGTGTAGACCGGCTTTTCCCAGCTCGTGTTGTACTTTTCGTCCATCGAAAATGACCAAGGAAATGGTTCACGAATCAATTCATCGGGCTTTCTACCCCGCATACCGATCTCCTCTCCATAGTAGAGGTAGGGAGAGCCGGGTAATGTCATAAGAATGGCGAATGCAAGTCGAGCACGCGCAGGATCATCATTCACTTGACTCATGATACGGTCCTGATCATGGTTTGAAACGAAAACAGCGTCGATATACTCGCTGGAAAACGAACGATAAGCACTCCGGGTGTCAATCAGTTTCTGAACCAACCCTCCATCGTTTCCCGTATTCACCGCCTTCAAAATGGAAGTCGCCAAGTCGAAATTGAATGCAGCATGCATCCCTCCTTGAAGATAAGGAGCGACCACCTGACCTTTATTCACCACCTCACCCACCATGAAAAAATCGGGCTTGACGGTTTCCATGTCGCTTCGGAATTCCCTCCACCATGCCTGGCTCTTATCATGAGAATCATCCGGATAAATATGTTGAGCTGCATCCAATCTGAAACCATCTACTCCTCCTTCTGTCAACCAGTACCTGCCGATCTTCTTCATTTCCAATCGGACTGTAGGATTATCGAAATTGAAATCAGGCATACCACTCCAGAAAAACCCATAGTACTTCTCATATCCGATCGCAGAAGTGTCGGCGCCAGCGATATTGTGCCAATGATCCGGCTCTGACTTGATTCTTTCGCGGGAAGACCAGACAAACCAATCCCTGTACTGACTGCCTTTACCCTCGCAAGCGGAAATGAACCACGGATGTTTTGACGAGCAATGATTGACTACAAGATCCATGAGCACCTTGATATCCCTTTTATGGGCTTCACGAACCAACTCTTTAAAGTCATCCATGGTTCCGTACTCCGGATCGATCATATAGTAGTCTTCCACATCGTATTTATGATAGGATGTGGCTTTATTGAATGGCGTCAACCACAAACCTTCTATGCCCAGATTGTCCAAATAGTCCAATTTAGCTATGATACCTCGGATATCGCCGATGCCATCGCTGTCAGAGTCCGAAAAGGACCGCATGAAGATCTCGTACATGATACGATCACCGAAACCGGCAATGGGTGATTGGGCGGAAACATGCTCAATGGAAATACAACTCAACAGGAGAGTTAAACTAAGTAAGAACCGGTTTTTCATATTTCTTTTATGTTAAAAAAAAGGGCTTCCGACAAGAAGCCCTTTAAGTGATTGAAGGAGCAATCAATAACCGCGGTTTTGTGTAAGATTAGGATTAGCCGTCAAATCGGAAGATGGAATAGGGTAACGATCCAAATGATCATCGGTAGTAGCTCCTGCAAGAGTTCCACCCTTCCATGGCCAAGTGTATGGACCATCGGTGAATAGACCGAAACGGATCAGGTCGGTACGACGATGACCTTCCCAATAAAGTTCGCGCATACGTTCATCGAGGATACGGTTCTGCTGGCCGGATGCCAAAGCTGGAGCAGCAGCACCATTGGGATTACGCAAGGAATGCAACTCCTGGAACAAGCCATCTGCCTGAGAAATATCCGCGTAACCACGTGTAGCACATTCGGCATACATGAGATAGATATCCGCCAGTCGGAAAAGTGGGAAATCGGTATCGACGAAGGTCTTGGTAGGATCACTTCCCGGATTACCATTCCTGTCCAGGTTCTTCCACTTGGTCACTCCATAACCGTTTGTGAAGGTGGTCATGATGGTGTTATCGATGACCTGTGGAGCGGTTTTGAAGAACTGATAACGTTTGTCGTTGATCGAATCCGTGAAGTTAAGCGGAAGGTTGCGCTTAGCGCGAAGGCCTGCCCAACCTGATCCGGGTGCGATACCGAAATCAGCCACTTGCATTTGTCCACCGACTGATGCATGCACCAGGAAGGTGGTTCCACCATAGGACTGGGTGAATTTGCCGTCGCATGTGATGGGAAAAATCACCTCGGTACTCAAGTTGTTATCCGTCCGGAACAGGTTGACGTATTCTGATTCCAGTTGATAGGCTCCACAACTTATCACCGAATCGCAATAGGCAGCGCACTCCGTATAATGAGTACCACCAGGACCCAGATAAGTCTCTGCGTTCAGATACAATTTGGCAAGCAAAGTCCATGCAGCCGCCTTGTCGGCCCTTGCGTATTCGAATTTCGGCGCACCCATGAGATTCTTCACGTCGAGCAATTCCGACTCCACGAAATCATACAACTGTTTGCTGGTGTATTGTTCGGGGAAATAAGAACCCACTCCTTGCGACTCAGGTATGAAGGGACCTGAACCGAAGAGG
>JBJTRB010000308.1:0-4214 GCA_046075925.1 Bacteroidota bacterium
AAGCGGTGCGTGACATCGATATTTCGAACGACTCCTTCAAACAGATCGAGGCCATCATACAATCGATGACTGTCGAAGAGCGCCGTAATCCGGCTTTATTGAGTGGCAGTCGCAGGACGCGTATCGCTAAAGGAGGCGGAAGCACCGTTCAGGATGTGAACAAACTGCTCAAGCAGTTCGAGGATATGCGTAAGATGATGAAGATGATGACCAACCGCGATCAGGCGAATCGCATGATGCGCCAAATGCCGGGCATGCGCCGCTGATCCGATCCCGACCCATGACGACGGAATCTACTACTACCTACCGGCTTTTGGATGGCAAGGTCATATCCACCGCCATTCTTGAAGGAATCGCTTCCGAGGTAGAGTCGATGAAAGCGTCAGGGAAAAGAGCGCCTCATCTCTGTGCGATCCTTGTCGGTTCGGACGGTGCATCTGAAACCTACGTTGCTTCTAAAATTAGAAATTGCGAAAAAGTAGGTTTTGCATCTTCTCTGATCAGATTCCCTGATACGGTCACCGAGCCTGAGTTGCTGGGTGCCATTCTTTCAGCAAATGAGAATCCGTCGATTGACGGATTGCTGGTGCAACTGCCACTTCCGCGTCATATCAATGTACAGCGGGTTACGGAAACCATTTCGCCTTCGAAAGATGTGGATGGTTTCCATCCGATCAATCAAGGAAGGATGTTACAGAACCTGCCTTGCTATCTTCCCGCGACACCCTACGGCATTCTGCTCATGCTGCAGCATGCCGGAATTGAAACTTCAGGTAAACATTGTGTCGTGGTAGGGCGGAGCAATATTGTCGGATTACCGATGAGCGTATTGATGGGAAGGAATTCGTATCCGGGCAATTGCACCGTGACCATGTGTCATTCGCGCACGGAAGATCTTCCTGCCGTGACTCGCAGGGCCGATATACTGATTGCAGCAATCGGCAAGCCGGAATTCATCAAGGCTGACATGGTAAAGGAGGGGGCGGTTGTCATCGATGTCGGTATCATCCGCATCGCAGATCCTGCTTCCAAAAACGGCTATCGAATTGTCGGCGATGTCGATTTCAAAACAGTCGCTTCAAAGTGCAGTCATATCTCACCGGTGCCCGGAGGTGTCGGCCTCATGACCATTGCAGGATTGTTGAAGAACACGCTTCAGGCGGCCAAGGGTGATATCCGTTTTTGAAAATCCGAACCTTGGGACAGAACCTTTATCCATTGATGGAGCACTTTTACACCGTTCAAGGTGAAGGTGCTAATACCGGCAAGGCGGCTTATTTCCTTAGGCTGGCAGGATGCGATGTGGGATGCGTATGGTGTGATGTGAAAGATTCCTGGGATAAATCAGTGCATCCCGCTGTATCGGTCGAGACGATGTTGCAAGCAGTAATAGACGCAGGAGCAAAACGTGTAGTGGTCACCGGCGGTGAACCTTGTATGTATGATCTGACACCACTCACGGATGCCTTGGCTACGATCGGAGTCGAGAAGTACTTGGAGACGTCAGGTGCTTATTCAGTGACGGGTGACTGGGATTGGATATGTGTTTCTCCAAAGAAATTCAAAGCCCCTTTACCGGAGGCGCTCAGAAAAGCCAATGAACTGAAGGTGGTAGTCTACAATCGTCATGACTTTGATTGGGCCGAACAGCACGCTGCAAGAGTCGATGAGAAATGTTCGCTGTTTTTGCAGCCAGAACATTCCGTTTTCGAAACGATGGCTCCATTGATCGTGGACTATGTGAAGCAGCATCCTCGCTGGTCGGTCTCTTTACAGACCCATAAATTCCTGCAGATACCCTGAATCTTTGTTGGCAAATGCCGTTATCAATTCATTGGGCGCAATGGGTTGGCTCTATCTTTGCCATAAATCCGCAGTTTCATGATACGTTCCTACTTCTTCTTTCTTTTTGCCATTCTTTTTTCAAGCGCCGTATCCGCCCAGAAATATAGCACGGCCAGACCGGCTGCTATCCGCAATTTCGAGGAGGCTAAGAGTCGTTACAACCTGCGTGAGGACGAAAAGGCCTTGCAATTTCTGGCTAAGGCCATCGAGGAAGACAGTCTATTCATCGAGGCCTACTTGCTGCGTGCGAATATCCACACAGACATGAAACAGCCGGAGAAAGCCATCACGGACTATCGTACTGCTGTCCGCATTGCTCCCGATTTTTTCCCCAATACCTTTTATACGCTCGGTCGGCTCGAATTCCTGACGCAGCAATACGAGTCGTCCTACGAACACCTCTCCACCTATATCGCTTTGCCAAAGGCTAATCCGACCATGGTTTCGAATGCAAGGAAAATCATGGCCAGCTGTATGTTCGCTAAAACGGCAGTGTTGAATCCGGTTCGATTCGAACCGGAGAATCTCGGTCCCGGTGTCAATACGGTAGCTCAGGAATACTTTCCCGCCATCACAGCGGATGGTTCCACTTTCTTGTTCACCCGAAGGATCAAATCGGGTGGCAACGGTCAACGAGTCATGGATCAGGAGGATTTCTATGTAAGCAGGAAAACAAGTGGCGCTTGGCAGGAAGCAGCTCCTGTGGTTGAAATAAATACCAAGGGGAACGAGGGAGCTCCATCGCTTTCTGCCGATGGTCAGTATCTTTTTTTCACTGCATGCGAAGAGCTTTACTCTTCCATCGATGCTCGTCCTACCAAAGGCAGTTGTGACATTTTCATTACGAAGAAAATAGGTGAACGCTTCAGCACTGTGCGAAACCTCGAGGCCCCGATAAACACCGGCGCTTGGGAAAGTCAGCCCTCTTTCTCCTCCGACGGACGAACGCTTTATTTTGTTCGAGCTGTCAAAGGAGCTGACGGTCGCACCCAACGGGACATTTACTTCACCAGGATTGAAGACAATTCATCATGGACAGATCCACAGCCGTTAGGTCCGACTATCAATACTTCCAATGACGAGATGTCTGTTTTCATTCACCCGGATGATCAGACACTTTATTTCTCGTCAGACGGACATCCGGGAATGGGTGGTCTTGATATTTTCGTCAGCCGTCGGCTGCCTACCGGTGAATGGGGTGAACCGGTCAATCTCGGTTATCCGATCAACACGTATGCGGATGAGAATTCGTTGCTGGTAAGTCCGGATGGCACCACCGGTTATTTTTCTTCCGATCGTCAAGGCGGTTATGGCGGATTGGATCTGTATCTTTTCGATCTGGACGAGTCGCTCCGACCACGTGTAGTCACCTACATGAAAGGAAAAGTTTATGATGTGGATACCAAGAAGCCTCTGGTTGCCAATTTCGAGCTGATCGATCTGCAAACGGGTCAATCGGTCGTGCGTTCGACTTCGAACCCTGGCAACGGAGAATACCTGGTGTGTCTACCTACAGGTAAGCGGTACGCGCTCAATGCCAACAAAGAGGGTTATTTGTTTTATTCGGAGAACTTCGAACTCAATGACCCTAAGAAATCCAATGAACCTGTTGTTCGAGATGTAGCGATGAAGCCTATTCGTGCAGGCGAGTCCGTGGTTTTGCGAAACATTTTCTTTGAATTCAATAAGTTTGATTTGAAAGAGGAGTCCAAAACAGAGCTCGCACGCTTGCTCACTTTTTTGACTAAGAATCCGAAAGTCAAGGTGGAGATCGGCGGACATACCGATAACGTAGGATCAAAACCCTACAATCAGCAACTCTCTGAGAAGCGGGCAGGAGCTGTACGTGATTACCTTGTTTCAAAGGGGATACCAGCCGACCGTCTCACAGCTGTAGGATTCGGTGATTCTAAGCCCATCAGCAGCAACGATACCGAAGCAGGTCGTTCACAGAACCGAAGAACGGAGTTCAAGGTGGTAGCGGTTCAGTGAGCGAGTGGCTTCCGGTTCTCCACCACAGGTAATAGTCTAAATAGTCGTTAGTCCAAATAGTCAAACAGTCTTTGGACTATTTCGACTCTTTGGACTCCTTCTTCTTTTTAGACTCCTTCGACTTCTTCGACTCCTTCGACTCTTTGGACTCCTTCGACTCTTTAGACTCCTTCGACTCCTTCGACTCCTTCGACTCAAAGACCAATAAATCACGCAGCTAAATAATCGACTGCCAACTGCCAACCGCCAACCGCCAACTGCTAACCGCTAACCGCGAACTGCCAACTGCCAACCGCCCTTACTTACCCGCAACAACTACCCTGAAGGTCCGGACTATTTCTTCTTTGTATACTCTCAAAATGTACACTCCGCTCGGA